>JALHUR010000115.1 GCA_022867325.1 Candidatus Aminicenantota bacterium
GCGATCGAGGAACTCCACCGCTTCCCCAACGAAATCCTGACGCTCAACGGCCGTCTCCACTGGAATATCTACGGGCTTCTTTCCGAGATCAAAAAAGCCCTTTCGATCTGCGCTTCGGACGCGACTCCGGATATCGACGGTATGGCCGTCGACACCTGGGGCGTCGACTTCGGCCTCCTGGCCAAGGACGGGACCCTCCTCGGCCTCCCCTATTCCTACCGCGACCTCGGGACCCTGGGGGCGATGGAGGAGTTCTTCAAGAAGGTCAAGCCCGAACGCGTTTACGAGATGACCGGGATCCAATTCCTACCCTTCAATTCGCTGTTCCAGCTTTTCGGGCTGGTTCGGGACCGTTCGCCCCTTCTGGGCGCGGCGGACCGCCTTCTGTTCATGCCCGACCTCTTCCACTATTTTTTGACCGGTCTGGCGAGGACCGAATATACGATCGCGTCGACCTCCCAGCTCCTCGATCCCCGGACAAAGTCCTGGAACAAGGCTCTTTTCAAAGCGCTCGGCCTTTCGCCCTCGATCATGCTGGACCCGACCCCGCCCGGGACCGTCATCGGCCCGCTCCTCGCCCCGATCGCCGCCGAGACCGGCCTCGGCCGGATCCCGGTCATCGCGACGGCCACGCACGACACGGCCTCGGCCATCGCGGCCGTTCCGGCCGAGGATTCCGACTATGCCTATATCTCCTCGGGAACCTGGTCCTGTATGGGGATCGAGATCCCCGAGCCGGTCATTTCCGGGACGACGCTCGCCCATAATTTCACGAACGAAGGCGGCGTTGAGGGGACGATCAGGTTTCTGAAGAACGTCATGGGACTTTGGCTTGTCCAGGGTTGCCGCAGGAGTTGGGCGAAGAGGAGAAACTACAGCTATGAGGAGCTGGCCCAGATGGCCGAGACGACCCCGGCCTTCAAGGCCTTGATCGACCCCGATGCGCCGGGCTTTCTCAATCCGCCCGATATGCCGGACGCGGTCAACGCGTTCCTGGCCCGGACCGGACAGACGCCGCTCGAATCCCCGGCCGAATTCGTGCGGACGATCCTGGAAAGCCTCGCCCTCAAGTATCGGTTCATCGTCGAGGAAATCCGGGAGGTTGTCGGCCGTCCGATCGAACGCATCCACATCATCGGCGGCGGGTCCAAGAACGAGCTCCTCAACCAGCTCACGGCGGACGCGACCGGCCTGACCGTCGTCGCCGGCCCGGCCGAAGCGACCTCGGCCGGCAACATCCTGGTTCAGCTCAGGGCCCTCGGCCTCATCCGGACCCGCTCCGAAATGAGCGCCGTCGTACGCGCGTCTTTTCCTCTTAAAACTTTCCGGCCGCGACCTTCGGCCGCCTGGGAGGAATCCTACCGGAAATTCCTCGGTTTGCCGGGAGTCCGGAGAACCAACATCGAAAGAGGGAGGCGATGATGATGGCATCCAAAGACGTCGATAAAACCTATCAAATCGTCCGCGAGCGCTATGCCCGTTTCGGCGTTGATACGGAGTCGGCGCTGGAACGCCTGGGTCGCTGCGCGCTCTCCCTCCATGTCTGGCAAGGAGACGATCTGGCCGGGTTCGAACGCCGTGCCGAGATGGCGCCGGACAGCGGACTCCTGGTCACCGGAAACCATCCTGGACGGGCTCGGACGGTCGATGAACTCAGGGCGGACCTCGAAAAAGCCCTCAGCCTCATCCCGGGCCGGCACCGGGTCAACCTTCACGCCATGTACGGGGAGTTCGGGTCCTCGCCCGTCGATCGCAACGAAATCGAGCCCTTCCATTTCAAGGGCTGGGTCGAATGGGCCCGGGAACGGGGGCTTAAGCTTGACTTCAACGCCACCTGTTTCAACCATCCTCTGGCCGCCTCGGGATGGACCCTGAGCCACCGCGACAAGGAGGTCCGCAAGTTCTGGGTCGAGCACGTCAAGTGCTCGCGCCGCATCAGCGTCGCCCTGGGACGGGAGTTGAGGGGCGCTTCCCTCCACAACCTCTGGATTCCCGACGGCAGCAAGGACGCGCCGCTCGACCGCTGGACCCATCGGGCTCTCCTCAAGGAATCCCTGGACGAGATCTTCGAGACGGAATACAGCCCGATGCAGATGAAGGACTCTCTCGAAAGCAAGCTGTTCGGGATCGGGAGCGAATCCTACGTCGTCGGGTCCCATGAGTTTTATCTCGGCTACGCCCAGGCCAAGGGCAAGATGGTCTGTCTCGACCTCGGCCATTTCCATCCGACCGAGAGCGTCGCCGACAAGATCTCGGCCATCCTCCAGATCCATCAGGAGCTCCTCCTCCACCTGATCCGTCCCGTCCGCTGGGACAGCGACCATGTCGTCATCCTCAACGAGGATGTCCTCGGCGTCCTCCAGGAAGTCGTCCGGGGGCAGGCCCTCGAACGCGTCCACCTCGCCCTCGACTACTTCGACGCCAGCCTGAACCGGGTCGGCGCCTGGGTCATCGGAGCCCGGGCCGTCCTCAAGGCCCTTCTGATCGCGTTGCTCGAGCCGGCCGACCGGATCCGTGACGCCGAAATCCGGGGGGACCTGTTCGGCCGTCTGGCGCTTTTCGAGGAGGCGAAAGCCCTGCCCTGGGGTTCGGTCTGGGATGTCTTTTGCCTCCGGGCCGAGGTCCCGGCCGGCCCCGACTGGATGGACGAAATCCGCCTCTACCAGGAAAACGTCCTCGGCCGGCGCGGGGGGAGTTGAAATAGCCCCCGCTTTGGCTTATCCTGAAATCTGGCCAATCATTCGTTCCGGGATGCCATGGCTGCCGAAGAGACCAAAAATCAGATCCCGTCATCTTTAAGAGAACAGGCCTCCGACTCTGCCGGCCGCTCGACGACAGGAAAGATACGGGAGATACTGAAACTCCTGTCCCAGGCCGTCTCGACCATAAAAATTTACCCCTCGATCCATTCGTCCCTACGGACGCTCATCGACGAACTTGCCGGACGGTTCAAATCGTTTTTGGACGAGCACGGCGCCATCGAAATCGGGATTCAAGAGCGGAGCTTCACCTATGCCGGCCAACCCGTCTTCAGGGACGATCATGCCGTGCGCAGCCTTCCTTTCTTTTTCTTCAAGGACGGCATGCAGATACTTTTCTTCTATCCGGGGCTGGATCGCCAGGAGATCGTCGAGTTTCTGGAGATCATCAGGCGCGAGTCTTTCCTGCCCCCCGACGAGGCCGACATCGTCAATGCTCTCTGGGAGAGGGAGTTCGGGAACATCCAGTATTTCGCGCCGGACGATTTCCTGGAATCGCGGGTCCTCAAGGAACGGGACGAGTGGGCCCAGCAGATGCACGTCGTCGAGTCGGAAGGGATCGTCCTGTCCGAGGTCGAAATCAAGGTCGACAAGGACAACTTCGGCCGGGGGCGGATCGAGCTCGACGCCGAGGACCGGGTACCCGCCGCCCGGTCCGATTCAGCCTCGACCGAGATCCGGGAAGTCGAATCCGAAACGGACGGCCAAGCCGGCGATCAGACGGGCGCCGAATCCCCTCTTCATAAGGCTTCCCTGAACGAACCGGAGATCGAGCGGATCGAGTTCATGATCCGGTCCAACCGGGAGCTTCCGCCCCACCAGGAGTACATCGACCTTCTGATCGAGATCCTGTTTCTCGAGGACAGCCTTCCCATGTTTCGCTCGACGACGTCGGTCCTCGAACAGCATTTCATGGATATGGTCCAGCGGGGCGAATACGATCAGGCCCGGCTGCTCGTCGAACGGGCTCGTCTTCTGAGGGCGCACTTCGAGCAGGAAAAGAATACCTCCAAAGCGGCGCGCCTGGACGAGTTTGTTAAATTTGCGCGCGACGAGAAAATCCTGGCCGTCATCAAAGCCCAGATATTGAGCCAGGATATAGCCTCTCCGGAAGGTCTGATGGATTTCCTGCGGACTTTCGGGCCGTCCGTCCTCCAAGTCCTGGCCGAAGTCTACGAGCGGATCGAGAACCTCGACTTCCGGCGACTGGTCCTGGAATATATCCGCGCTATGGCCCGCGAGGATTTCCGGACCGCCATCAATCTCGCCAACGACCATCGCCCCCTCCTGACCCGCGAGATCATCGGGCTTCTGTTCGACCTCAAGAATAAGAAATCCATCCCCTTCTTCGCGAATTTCCTAAACTATACGACGAAAGACATCAAGATGGAGGCGATCGACGCCCTGGGCGCTTTCGAAGACGAGACGGCCAATAAGATCATCCTCGAGTTCATGAAGGACCCCGATCCCGAAATTCGAACCCGGGCCGCCCTCCGCCTCCGCTACTTGGGCGACCTGGGCCGGCTCAAGCAAATGATCCTCCAGGCCCAATCGCGGGAATTCAGGAAGAAAAGCCCGATCGAACAGAAAGCCATCTTCACTTACCTGGGAAAAAGCCGGACGGACGAAGCCTGCCGATACCTGAAGAGCGTCCTGATGACGCCCTCCCTTTTATCCCCCAAGGTTACCAGCCTCAGGCTCCTGGCCGTCGACGCCCTGGAGCTGATGAGCACGGATGGGGCCCGAGCGGCACTCGATCGAGGCAGCCGCCTTTGGAACTTCAAGATCCGCCGGGCCTGCCTTCAAGCCCTGGAGGCCGTTGCGGCCCGTTCCGCGCGGAGCGAAGGACAAGATCATCTCCCGCCCGAGGCCGACGCGCCATGACCGAACAGGCCAAGCGGAGATCGATTCGCCGGCTGGCGGCCAGGCCCGAGCTCCGGCCGGTCGTCCGGAGCGCCATCGACCTCCTCGTCCGCTTCCATATCATCTATAAGAACGCGCGTCTCTTCGAACCCAACAACATCACCTTCGATGTGCAGACCGGGAAGCTCTTGGATCTGATGGTCGACATCCACGACCAGGAGTCCGAGGCCGCATTCCATCTCCGCCAGAACTCCCTGTTTTTCAACGGGACGCGCCTCAAATTCGGGTTCCAAAACTACGGCATCTTCAAGTTCATCGTCGATGAACTCAAACGGAATGAGATCGGCGGAATCATTTTTTATCCGGGTGTCACGGGGGACGAGCTGCGCAGCTTCATCTTCCTCCTGGCCAAACGGGACGCCCGCGCCAAGCGGTCCTTCGTCGGGTTGGAAGCCGCGGTCCGGGCCGCCGGCGTCGAAAGGATCGACATCGAGCCGATTCCATTGTCGGAGATCAGCACCGACCAGGAGAAAAACTCCGCCAAGGTCTACTTTTTAAGCATTCTCCACCTCAAGGATTCGTTCGAGCGGGATCGGAATAACGAGAATATCCGCCTGGAGACCTCGCGCCGGCTTGTCCAGTCCATCTACAACCACATCGTCGACAACGAGTCCTTTGTCTACGGGCTGACCAACCTCAAGAACCACGACGATTACACCCTGAATCATTCCGTCAACGTCTGCGCCCTGGCTGTAGGCTTGGGCAGGCGGATCGGCCTTCAGCGGACCGAACTGATGGATCTGGGGATCAGCGCCTTCTTCCACGACCTGGGCAAACTCGACACGCCCAAGGAAATCTTGGAGAAGCCGGCCGGGCTCGACCCGGATGAAAGAGCCGTCATCCAAAAGCATCCCCACCAGGGCGCCGAGAAACTCCTCCACCTCAGAGAATTCCGGAACCTGCCTCTCCGGGCCATCCACGTCGCCCTCGAGCATCACATCCGGGAGGACTTATCGGGGTATCCGATCTCGTTCCGGAAGCGGGAGGCCAACCTGTTCAGCAAGATCGTCAAGATCGCCGACTATTTCGACGCCATCACGACCAAGCGGGCTTACCGGGCCAAAATTTTTACCCGGGCCGAAGCCCTCGACCAAATGCTCGAGTGCAGCGGCACGGAGTTCCATCCTCTCCTCCTCAAAGTTTTCGCCAGCATGCTGGGGCGCTATCCGATCGGGAGCTTTGTCCTGCTGGACAGCTGGGAAATGGGCATCGTCGTCGACACGAATTCCGAGCCGCAATTCCAGCTTCGCCCCAAGGTCAAGCTGGTGACCGATGCCGAGGGCAACAAGATCGACGGAGACGAAGCCGACCTGGCCGAGACCGATCCGTCGTCGGGGCGCTTCAAGCGGACGATCGTCCGCGTCCTCGAACCCAACAAGTATGGGATCAACGTGTCGGATTACTTCTTCGCCCAAGCCGCCGTCCGATCCTGAGGAGATCCGCAGTGCCACTTCGGAAGCCGCGGAGCCTTCGTTGCGAACATGTCGCGAACCCGGACGCCGTCGACCTGTCCCGGCCTCGTCTGACCTGGCGTCTCGAATCCCCAGTTCGCGCTGAAATGCCGGCCGCTGTCCAGATTCTCGTCTCTTCATCACGGGCCCTCGCCCTGCGCCGGACGGCCGATGTCTGGGACAGCGGCCGGGTCGCGGAGCCCGGAAACGGCCTCTTGGACTATAGGGGGCCTTCGTTGCGAAGCTTCCGCCGCTATTTCTGGCGGGTCCGCTGGTGGAACAAGGCGGGAGATGCATCGCCATATTCGGAGACGGGCTCTTTCGGCACCGGAGCGCTCGATCCCGACGATTGGACGGCCCGCTGGATCTCAAAAAAAAACCCGGTGGAATTCGGGACGAAAGGGACCACGCTCTTGGGCGAGTACCTGGGCGACGTCCTCCAATACCATGCCATTTACCTGAGGAAAGATTTTGATGCGCCCCGGGACGCCGCGAGGGCGACCGTCTATGTGTGCGGACTGGGGTGCTGCGAATTGACCCTGAACGGCCGCAGGGTCGGGGACCATGTCCTCGATCCCGGCTGGACGGATTATTCCAAGAAGGCCCTTTATGCCGCCTATGACATCAGCGGGCTTCTTAATCCGCGCAATGCATTCGGCGTCGTGCTCGGGAACGGCCGCCATATCCCCTACTACGGCTATGGCCCGCCGCGCCTCTTCCTCGAGCTCGTGATCGAACGACAGGACGGCTCCCTGATGAGGGTCATTTCGGATTCCTCTTGGAAAGCAGCCTCCGGCCCCCTCAGGGAGAACGGCCTCTATTTCGGAGAACTCTATGACGCCCGGCTCGAGAGACCGGGATGGGACCGGCCGGGGTTTTCGGATGAGAGCTGGGAGCGAGCCGTGGAGATCGAGGGCTACCCCTTGGCGGCTCAGCTCATGCCCCCGATCCGGGTCGTCCGGACCCTGCGGCCCAAGCA
>JALHUR010000116.1 GCA_022867325.1 Candidatus Aminicenantota bacterium
AGAGGTCAGGATCAAACAAGTCATTAAAAGGACGGATTTTCGTGGGATCGGTCGCGGAGAAACTTGAATCATAGCGTCACCTCCTTGGGAATTCTCTATATATCACAGGAATTCCCCGTTCACAATGAAGGCGAAATATGGAAAACAATAGGCTGGGCTGAAGCTTCCCATCGTCAGCATCGGGGCCGCGTCCTACGAGCCGAGCCTCTACGCGGCTGCCCTCGACCGCGGGGTCGTCGGGCGAAAGCGCGGCTGAAGGCCTCTTCTGCGCGGGATGCGGCTCCTGCCGAGTCCGCTGCGCGGCGGGGTTCGACGTCAGGGCGCGGGTGCTCGATATCGCGCGCCTCAAGGCCGTCCCCGAGGAGTTTCTGCGGCCTTGATCGAAGCGGGACGCCGGCGAGCTGGCTTTGCCCGCTTTCCCTGAGCTACAATGAGCCGGCGATCCGCCAATCCATCGCCGGAGGAAACAATGCTTGGACTAAAGGGTAAACGAACGCTCGTTACGGGCGGGGCCCAGGGCATCGGGGCGGAAACGGCGGCCCTCTTTCTCGAGGAGGGAGCCCGGGTGATCGTCCTCGACCGGAGCGTTCCCGGCCTCGACAAGATAAGGGAGCAATTGCCGGGCCTGGAGGGTGTGCTTCGGGCCGATATTTCCGACCCCAATGCCGTGGCGGACGCGTTCGCCCGAATGGACGCCGTCTGGGGCGGAATCGACGTTCTCATCAACAACGCGGGGATCAGCCTCCGCCACCGTTTCCTCGACATCACGCCCGAGGAATGGCGGCGCGTGATCGAGACGAACCTCGACGGCGTGTTCTTCGCCGCCAGAGAGGCCGCCCGGCGCATGGCCGCGGCCGGCGGCGGGGTCATCCTCAACATGGGTTCGACCAATGGAATCATGGGCTACCACCACTACGCCGACTACAACGCCTCGAAGGCCGGGGTCATAGAGCTGACCCGTTCGATGGCCCTCGAGCTCGCGCCCCAAGTCCGCGTCAACTGCGTCTGCCCGGGATACATTCTGACGCCCATGCAGGAGGCCGAGTACACGCCGGACATGCTCCGGGCCTTCCGGGCCAAGATTCCGCTGGGACGACTCGGCCGGCCGAAAGAGGTGGCGACCCTGTTCGCATTTCTGGCCTCGGACGATGCCGCCTTCATCACGGGCCAGTCGTTCGTCATCGACGGCGGCGAAATCGCCGGGGGTCTGGCCAGCCAGAAAGAATAACGGGGCTGTTCCGTAGCGTAGGAGCTGAGGTCCGGTCCGCCCCAGGCCGCCAGGGGTGGCGTTTAGGCCTTGACAGATAATATTTAATTGTATACATTGTAATACAATAGTGACAGGAGATTATTCATGAATACAGCCATATCGGTTAGGCTTCCCAAAGAACTGGCGGAACAACTCGACTCCATCGCCAAGGAGACGGAGCGGCCGCGTTCTTTCATCATCCTGAAGGCCTTGGAGTCCTATATCGAGGAATTCGCCGATCTTCAGGTGGCCTTAGACCGTCTCCATGATAAAAGCGATCCTATCGTTTCCGGCAAGGAGCTGAAGAAGTCTCTTGGCCTATAATATCGTCTACAAAAAGTCTGTCCAGCGCGACCTTAAAAAGCTGTCTAAATCAGAAGCGGGCCGAATTCTCGACCGAATAGAACAGGAGCTTTCAAAGAAACCCGAGCTTAATCCGGTTTTAAAGGGTCCTTTTACCGGGCTTCGCAAATTCAGAGTCGGGGAATATAGGATTATTTATGCTTTATTAGGCTCGGATGTTCTCATCCTCAGAATCGGACATAGAAAGAATGTCTATAAAAGCGAAATCTAACCCAGACGCCGTCATCGAAAAGCATCGGCTCCGGACCTGGATCGAGCTCGACCGGAGCGCCCTCGCCCATAACATCGGCCTGTTCAGGGGGCTCCTTCCCGCCGGCTGCCGGCTGATGGCCGTCGCCAAGTCCAACGCCTACGGCCACGGCCTGTATGATTTCGTCCCGGCCCTGGACCGGCTGGGCGCGGACTGGCTGGGCGTGGATTCGATCGTCGAGGCCGCGACGCTCCGGGAGACCGGGATCGAAAAACCCATCCTCGTCCTGGGCTACACGCTCCCGGCCCGCATCGAGGAGGCGGCGCGCCGCCGGATCAGCCTGACCGTCTCGAGCTTCGAAAGCCTGGCCGCTATCGGCCGCTCGGGAGCGGGCGATAGGGTCCAAGTCCATATCAAGATCGACACCGGCCTCCACCGCCAGGGCTTTCTGCCGGCCCAGGTTCCGGAGCTCGTCGCCGTCCTGCGCCGGGACCAGCCCGGACTCGGGATCGAGGGCCTCTACACCCACTTCGCCGCCGCCAAGGACCCGGACGACACGGCCTACACCCGGGGGCAAATCGAGGCCTTTCGGCGCGCCGTTGACGTTTTCAAGGCGGCCGGGTATCGGCCGCTCCTCCACGCCTGCGCCACGGCCGGCGTTTTTCTCCATCCCGAGGCCCATTTCGACATTGTCAGGATCGGGATCGGGCTGGTCGGGCTCTGGCCGTCCCTGAAGATGAAGCCTGCCTTCGAGCGGAAGTACGATTTAAGGCCGGTTCTTTCCTGGCGGACGATCGTCTCCGAGGTCAAGCGTCTTCCCGCCGGCGCCCGGATCGGGTATGACCTGAGCGAGACGCTGGCGCGGAATTCGGTCGTCGGCGTCTGCCCGATCGGCTACTGGCACGGCTTTCCGCGATCGCTTTCGAGGGTGGCCGAAGTCTTAGTCC
>JALHUR010000117.1 GCA_022867325.1 Candidatus Aminicenantota bacterium
AGGCCGTGTTCGCGGAGCGGTCCAAGAACCGTCAGGCTCAGAAGGACGAAATCGAGCGCGCGAAGCAGAACAAGCTCTCCGACGCCAAAGTCAAGGCCATCGAAGACAAGTACCGGAAGCTGGACCAGGAGATCATGAAAAAGGTCGCGGACATCCGGAAGCAGTACGCGCAGCTCGAGGACAAGGTCGGCGTCTTCGAGGGCGCCGGCTACGCCTCAAAGGGACTCTACCGGCCCATGATCTACTGCCTGATGATTTCGAGCCCGAAGCAGGAGTTTTGTCTGGTTTGTAAGCAAGCTATCCGGCGGATGATCGACTTTTACGCAGGGCGCTCCGACTGATCCGGAGCGAGAGCGTGCCCCCGGAGATGGCCCCGCGGCCGGACCCAGGCTGTCCCTGGTCGCAGGATCAGGCTGTGTTATAATGACGGGCGATGAAGGAGGGACGATATGTTATCAAGGCCATTCTCCAAGATGCTCATTCCGATCGCCGCGGGTTTGGTCTTGCTCGCGAGCCTGCTCGCCGCCCAATCCAACGTCGACAAGCTCGCCGGCCAATTGGACGCACTGGCCGCGATTAAGGTCTATTTTTGATGATAGCCATACCTGCCGTAGACATGGGAGCGACTCACACCCGGAAAGGGGTGGTTCACATCCGCGCGGAAGGGGAAGGCGCCTACAGCCTCCCCCGGCTCCTGCTGCCCGACCGGAGCAAGAAATTTCTCAACCCGACCAGACCCGCCCCGGGGCACCCCAAAGGATACGTGACGGACATCCGGCTGACGCTGGAAAGGGCCGCCCGCGGCCTCAAGGATATTTTCAGGGACATCCCCATCAAGGAGCGGAAAGCGGTCCATAAGACGGTCGGAATCTGCGCCCCGGGCGCCTGGCTCGCGGAGGGCATTCCTTATAAAGGAACGGTCCCCAACCTTCCCGACTTGGAGGGCTTCAAGTTGGCCGAGGAGTTTCCCCGTTTCATGGGGGAGGACTGGAAGGCCGTCGTCGCCAACGACGGGGTCGCCAACGTCCTGGCCATCGCTCACGCGCTGGTCGCCCAGCGGGATAAATTCCCGCAGGTTCGGGACGCCCTCTCGGCCTGCGGCCGGATCGCCGGGTTCATCCCGGGAACGGGATTCGGAGGGGGCGCCTTGTGGGTCGAGGGCGGCCGGATGACCCCGGTTCCCGGCCCCCAACAGTTCTTCGACCTCATCCTGGACGAAGGAGAGGGCCGGATCCGGCCGGGCTTCCTGACCCCCGAGGATCTGGCGACCGGAGAGGGGCTCAGGCTCCAGGCGATCCGCGACGACATCCTGCGCCGGCGCTTTAGGCCGGACGAACTCAGCGGCGACGGGCTCGCCCTCCTGGCCGAGCACGGGGAGGCGCCGATCCGAGAAGCGGCCCGAGGCCTCTACCGCCGGGCCGGCCAAGCCCTGGCCAAAACGATGCTCCTCACTCATGAGGGCGGGGCGGAAGGCGTCTCCCGCAAGGCCGTCGTCAACGATCCGCCCGAGCTGGAAACCGAGTTCTGGGCGAACGTCAAAGGGACCAGGGTCTTCATCCTGGGCGGCTGGCTGATGAGCCGCCCCGCCAAGGACCACGCCTGGCCGACGATGAATGAGTGGATTCACCGCTCCGGCCGGCCGATCGTGACGGTCGCCGCCGACGAGATTCCGGGGGTTCGGGAACTCCTGGCCTCGGACGCGGCCGGCCTGGTCGGGGCCGCCCTGCTCTGCCAGTCGGGCCGGTGACAACGCCCCCCCTTCCACAAACTATTACAAATTCCCGTAGCGGTCTCCCCGGTTCGGATTAAGCTTCTCGTTCTAACTAAGGCCGGGTTTTCGCCGGAATCGATGTCCGGAATCCGTTCCTCGCGGCCCGGACCTAGCCCCCGGTGCCGCGCCTCCGCTTCGAAAATTCTTGACACAGCTCTCGGGGCGTTGATATAGTTTTGGAGACATCTCGGGGAAGAGAGGTTCCGGATGGTCACATTCCAATTCCTGGATTGGTTCTGGCTGGTAGCCTACGTCGCCATCATGGTCGGCTGCGGTGTTCTCTTCTATAAATTGGGCAAACGCTCGATGGCCGATTTCTTCCTGGCCGGCCGCGGGCTCCCCTGGTGGCTGCCCGCCTCGTCCGTCTACGCGACCCACACCGCGACCGACACGCCGATGTGGGTCAGCGGCGTCATCTACCAGCACGGCCTGCGCGGCATCTGGTACACGTTCTTCTCGGCCTGGTGCGCCATCTCGGCCTTCGCCTCGACGCGCATCTTCCGCCGCTCGCTCGCCTACACCCACGCCGAGTGGCAGACGCTGCGCTTCTCGGGGCTGGGCGCCGAACTCCTTCGGGGCTGGATCGCGGGCTGGCAGGTCTTCATGAACATGTTCGTCCTGGGCTGGGTCGGGATCGCCATGGGCAAGGTCTGCCACTACCTCTTTAATTGGCCGACCTGGCTCGG
>JALHUR010000009.1 GCA_022867325.1 Candidatus Aminicenantota bacterium
ATATTACAGTGCGCTCAGAGGCGCGGATAGAAGGGTGGTTCAAGAAACCGAGGCAGCCATAAGAAGGAAAGAAGATGAAGAAAAAAGAAAAGCCGCGGGGGGCTTGCGTTTCGCCATCATAGAAGTGTCGAGGGGTTGACTGAAGTTAGCGGCGCTTAGTCGACCGGCGCCGGAAGGCCGATTCAATTCATTTGACCCGACACGGCGATCCCCCATAGAATAGGATTTCCCGAATCCGGCCCGAGGAGGTTGAGCTTGGACCTGCAAAAACTCGTTGACCTGATCAATAGCTATGTCTGGAGCGTCCCCCTGATTGTGCTCTGCCTGGGTACGGGCATCTATTTCTCGATCCGAACGCGTTTTCTCCAAGTGCGTTTGATCAAGGATATGGTCAAACAGCTCTGGGTCGGCCACTCGTCCAAGTCGGGCGTTTCCTCGTTCCAGGGGTTCGCCATGGCCCTGGGCGGCCGGGTCGGGACGGGCAACATCGCCGGCGTCGCCACCGCCATCAGCGTCGGCGGGCCGGGCGCCCTGTTCTGGATGTGGATGATCGCCTTCCTGGGCGCCGGTTCCGCCTACATCGAATCGGCCTTGGCCCAGGTCTGGAAGGAGGAGATCGGCGGTATCTACCGCGGCGGGCCGGCCTATTATATCGAAAAAGGGCTGGGCCAGAAGTGGTATGCGGTTATTTTCGCCGTCATCACCATCCTATCCTGCGGCATACTCCTGCCCGGCATCCAGGCCAACAGCATAGCCGTCGCATTCCAGAATGTATATCCTCGCCTGACGCCGACCATTTCGGGCATCGGCATCACCGCCCTCCTGGGGTTGATCATCTTCGGCGGCGTCAAGCGCATCGGTAAGGCCGCCGAGCTGATGGTCCCCTTCATGGCCATCGGCTATGTAATCATGGCCATCATTATTATCGTGCTCGACATCAAACGCCTGCCCTCCATCCTGGCGCTCATTTTCAGTTCGGCGGTCGGCAAGAACGCCGTGTTCGGCGGGATCGTCGGCTCGGCCATTATCTGGGGGGTCAAGCGGGGCATTTTCTCCAACGAGGCCGGCCAGGGAACGGGGCCGCAGGCGGCGGCCGCCGCGGAAGTCCGCCACCCCGCGCAGCAGGGGCTGGTCCAGGCATTTTCGGTCTACGTTGACACCCTATTCGTCTGCAGCGCCACCGGCTTCATGATCCTGATGACCGGGACCTACAACGTCGCCGACGGCAAGGGAGGCTTCCTGGTCAACAACCTAGCCGGCGTCGAAGCGAGCCCGGTCTGGACCCAGCGCGGCATCGACACCTTGATCAGAGGGTTCGGAGGCCATTTCGTCGCCGTCGCCCTTTTCTTTTTCGCCTTCACGACCTTGATGGCCTATGCGTTCTATACGGAGTCCAATGTCGCCTACCTGTTAAAGAAGAAAAGCTTGATCGGAATCCAGCTGGCCCGTGTCTTCCTACTGGGTATGACCTTCTACGGCGCCATTCGGACAACCAGGCTGGCCTGGGGGTTGGGCGATATCGGGGTGGGCTTGATGGCCTGGCTCAATGTCATTGCTATCCTTCTGCTGACCAAGATCGGACTCGCCACCTTGAAGGATTACGAAGCCCAGAAGCGGGGCGGCCGGCCCCTGTCCTTCGATCCCGAAAAACTGGGCGTCCGCAACGCCGGCCTCTGGGATGTCATCCGCCGGCGCACCCGCTCCGAGGACGACTGAAGATGCCAAGGATGCGTTGACGGAGCCGCCCGCGCGGTTCCATAATAAGCGATCATGATAAAATTCTTCGACACGCTCCGGGGCGAGGTCGTTCCGTTCGAGCCCTTGCTGCCGGGAGAAGTCCGGCTTTATACCTGCGGTCCGACCGTCTACAACTATGCCCACATCGGCAATTTCCGGGCTTATATTTTTGAGGACCTCCTCAAGCGTTTCCTGCGTTTCATGGGGTCCCGAGTTCTCCACGTCATGAACATCACCGACGTCGACGACAAGATCATCCGCGACGCGGGAGCCCGGGGCGTTTCGATCGGCGAATTCACGGAGCCCTATCTCAAGTCCTTTTTCGCCGGGATCGAGACTCTCCGGATCGCCCCCGCCGATCGCTACCCGCTCGCGACCGAGCACATCCCCGAGATGGTCCGGATCATCCGAGGGCTTCTCGACAAGGGCATCGCCTACCGCAAGGACGGTTCGATCTATTTCAGCATCGCCAAGTTTCCGGGATACGGGAAGCTTTCCAAAATCAAGCGCGATGAGCTTCAGACGACGTCACGGATCGGGGCCCGGATCGAGGCCGACGAGTACGAGAAGGAGAGCGCCCAGGACTTCGCCCTGTGGAAGGCGCCCAAGCCGGGAGAGCCGTCATGGGAGACGGAGATCGGACCGGGGCGTCCGGGCTGGCACATTGAATGCTCGGCCATGAGCTCCAAGTACCTGGGCGAAACCTTCGACATCCATTGCGGAGGCGTCGACAACATCTTCCCCCATCACGAGAACGAGATCGCCCAGTCCGAAGCCTTCGCGGGGAAGCCGTTCGTCCGCTATTGGCTCCACTGCCATCACCTCATCGTGGACGGCGAGAAGATGGCCAAATCCAAGGGAAACCAGTACACCCTGGACGACCTCCTCCGGCGCGGAATCCCGGCCACGGCTGTCCGCTTCCTTCTTCTCGGAACCCACTACCGGAAAGTTCTGAACTTCACTTTCGAGGCGGCCGACCAGGCCAAGGCCTCGGTCCAGCGCGTGCTGGATTTCGCCTACGAGCTCGATCATCGCTCCTTCCCGGAGATCCGCAACGAGGACGTCCAGCGCCTCGTGGCCGAAGCCGACCGGAAGTTCAGGGACGGTCTGTCCGACGACCTCAACATCTCGACCGCCCTGACCGCGCTTTTCGAGCTCATTCGCGAGGCGAATTCCCTCCTAGCCCGGAATAAAATCGGCCGGGGGGAGGCCGATCTCCTCCGGGCCGCCCTTCGCTCCTTCGACGAAGTGCTGGTCCTACTGCCCGAGCCCCAAGAGGAAACGCTCCCTCCCGACCTTGCGGCCCTGGTTGAGGAGAGGGAGCGGGCGCGCCGGTCCATGGACTTCAAGCGGGCCGACGAGATACGGGCCGAGCTTCTCCGGCGCGGCATAATTCTCGAGGACACCCGAGACGGAGTCCGTTGGAAAATCGTCCAACCTTAAGAGGGAGTGGGCGGCGCCGCCATGGCCGATGATCTGGACCGGAGCAAAACGGAACGGCCCTCCCCCCATGCCTTCGGCCGATTCGGCGAGAAAGCGGCCGTCTCATTCCTGCGTTCCAAACGTTTTCGGATCGTCGAGACCGGCTACCGCTTCCAGCGCGGCGAGATCGATATCGTCGCCTACGACGGCCCCGTCCTCGTTTTCGTCGAGGTCAAGGCCCGGACGAGCCGCGCCCGCGGCTTTCCCGAGGAAGCGGTGACCGCCGCCAAGCAGCGGCAGCTCCGGAGGATCGCCCAGGCTTATCTCGTCCGTCACGGCATCAAGGGGGTCCCCTGCCGGTTCGACGTCGTAGCTGTCGATTGCGCTGTCGCAATCGACGACTACGGCGAAGATCGGGCGAGTCCCGTCCTTCGCCATATCGTGAACGCGTTCTAAAGGATATTATTGGATTCCATGGAAAGGAAAACACAACCCATGAGAAGACTCACCCGGTCCGCCGCAATCCTCTGTCTCGTTGTTTGGCTGGTTTCCGTGGTCTGTGGCCAGAACGTCCCCAAGCCCGAAGAGGTCCTCGGCTTCAAGGTCGGCGAGGACTATCATCTGGCGACTTACGACCAGGCGATCGCTTATTGGAAAGCCGTCGCCGCTCGTTCCGATCGGATCAAGCTCTTCGAAGCGGGCAAGACCTCGATGGGGCTGACCATGACTTACGCCGTCATCTCGTCACCCGAGAACCTGGCCGCCCTGGACCGCTATAAGGATATCATGCTGCGGCTGTCGCTGGTCGAGGGACTGGACCCGGCCGCGGCCGAAAAGCTGGCCTCCGAGGGCAAGGCCGTCGTCTACGTCGACGGCGGGCTCCACGCCGACGAATGCGCGCCCGCCCAGCATAATATCCAACTGACCTACGACCTTGTCTCCGGGACCGACCCGCTGACCCTCCGCATTCTCAAAGACGTTATCCTTGTCCTTGTCTACGCCAATCCGGACGGGATGAACCTGCTGGCCGAATGGTACGCGTCGAACCTGGGGACGCCCTACGAGGAGTCCTGGATGCCCCGGCTCTACCATAAATACGCCGGCCACGACAACAACCGCGACTCCTATATCGCCAACCTGGTCGAGACCCAAAACCTGTCCCGCCTCGTCAACAAGGACTGGGCGCCCGTCATCGTCTACAACCACCACCAGACGGCCCCCTTCCCGGCCCGCATCTGGACGCCCCCCAACTCCGAGCCCACCAACCCCAACGTCCATCCCCTGATCGTCCGCTGGCAGAACTTGATCGGCTCGGCCATGGGGGCCGCCCTCGACGCCGAGGGCAAGGAGGGCGCCATCTCCCGGATCGTCTTCGACACCTGGTACCCGGGCTATATGACCCAGGTCCATGATTCCCACAACATCGTCTCGATCCTGACCGAAACCGCCCTTTACGAATACGCCACACCCCACTTCTACACGGTCGATGATTTTCCCAAGGAGTACCGGGACCTGACCATGTCGGCCTTCTACCCCAACCCCTGGAAGGGCGGCTGGTGGCGGCTCAAGGACGCCGTGGACTACTGCCTGACGGCGTCCAAGGCCGTCCTGGACACGGCGTCCAAGTACCGCGCCGAACTCCTTCTCAACAAGTACAAGATGGGGCGTGACGTCGTCGACAGATTCCGGAAGGAGCCCCCGTACGCCTGGATCGTTCCCCAGGACCAAAACGATCCGGGAGCGATGGCCCTTCTCCTCAACCGGATGATCCTGCTCGGCATCGACGTCACCAAGAGCCGCCAGGATTTCGTCTCCGACGGCATCCGCTATCCGGCCGGGACCTTCATCGTCCCGATGGATCAGCCGTTCGCCCTGTTCCTCAAGAACGTCTTCGAGGAGCAGAAGTATCCCGATATGCGGAAGTATCCGGACCTCTGGCAGGGCATCGTCTCTTCCAGGAAATTCGAGGGGGCGCCGTTCGAATCCTACGACATGATGGGCTGGACTCTCCCCTACCAGTTCGGAGTCAAGGCCGTCCCGGCCGGGACGCCGCTCGACGTCGCCAAGGACAGAGTGGACGAAGTCAAACCGGCCCCGGCTTCCGTCCTCGGTTCGGGGCGCCGGGCCTATGCGATCGGCCACGAATGGAACGCGTCGTTCATCGCGGCGGCCCGGATCTTTCAAGCCGGAGGAGAAGTCCGTTGGGCCAAGAAGCCGTTCAAGGCCCAGGGGCGGGATTTTCGCGAGGGAACCTGGATCGCGAGCGGCGCCAAGCTGACGCCGGCCTTCATGGACAAGCTGGCCAAGGACCTGAGCCTTCCGATCGCCGGCCTGGGCGAGACACCGTCCGTCGAGACCTGGACGATCAGAAAGCCTAGGGTGGCCCTCTACGAGTCCTGGCTCGCGTCCGAGGACATGGGCTGGACGAAATATGTCCTGGATCAATTCGAAATCCCCTACGCCTCCATCCATGACGCCGATGTCAAGGCCGGGAACTTGAACGCCAACCACGACGTCATCATCATCCCCGACATGTGGAGCCCGGACTTTCTCCTGGACGGGTTCGCCAAGGGGACCATGCCGCCCCAGTACGTCGGAGGGCTGACCGTGAACGGCGTCCGGAACCTGAAACTCTTCGCCGATCAGGGCGGGACGCTTATATTCCTCAACGGCATGTGCAAGTTTGCTTTGGGCCAGTTCGGCCTCTCGGCCCGGAACGTCCTGGAAGGCGTCAAACGCGAGGACTTCGTCTGCAGCGGCTCCATCTTGAGGGCCGAATTCGACACGACCCAGCCCCTCGCCTACGGGATGCCCAAGGAAGGGGCCGTCGTCTTCTCGGAGAGCTGCGCCTTCGAGATCCTACCGGCTTTCGACGCCAAGAAGGAGCCGAAAAGTGCGGCCCGGTTCGCCGCCGAAAACCTCCTGATGAGCGGCTGGATCCACGGCGAGAAACTGATCGCCCGAAAGTCGGCCGTCCTCGATGTCCCCTACGGCCAAGGCCGGGTTGTCCTGCTGGGGATTCCCGTTCAGTTCCGGGCCCAGCCCCACGGGACCTTCAAGCTCTTCTTCAACAGCCTGTTCTGGGCCGCCGCCAAGTAACCGGGCCTGGAATCAGAAACTGAAGGAGAGTCCCAGGCTGAGGCTTCGGCCGGGCTCTTCCATGGCCTCGGGATCGGGCCTGGCGAGATAGGTTCGATCCGACAGGTTCGAGATGACCGCGTAAACGCTGAGCCTGGAGTCGAGCCGATAGGCGGCCTTGGCCCGGAAGATGCTGAAGCCCGGGATGACGATTTCGGCGGGGCCCGGGTCGGACTTTTTCGTCTGGAAGATCGTTTCGAACTCGGCCGAGAAGCGTCCCGCCCAGGCTTTTGTGCCCAAGGCGGCCCGAAACGGCGGGACATCGTTCAAAGGGAGCTCGGTCGCCAGGCTTTTGCCGGCCATGACGTACAGGTTGCCGAAGAGTTTCCAGCCCTGGACGGGGAAGTATTCGACTTCGAACTCGATGCCCCGGATCCGGCCTCGCTCAATGTTGCCGTAAGTATAGGTTCTTTCGGCCACCAGGTAGCGCTCGATCATGTCGTCGATGGAATAGACGAAGCCGTAGAAACCTGCGAACAACCGTCCCGTCATAACCTTGATCCCGCCGTCGAGGCTGAGGCCGGTCTCGGGCTTGAGGCCGGGATGGGCGATGATGAATCCGCGGCCCGAAATCCCGGTGTAGAACTTCTCGCTCAGAGTCGGGGTTCGGTAGGCGCGGGAGACGTTGGCGAAGGCGACGAGCCGCTCGGAAACCTTCCAGGAGGCGGCCAGGAATCCGGTCTGGGCATTCCGGGCATCGCGGGCGACTGGGGCGGACGGGCCTCCGGGTTTGGCGCTCGTGACGAGATGGTCGAACCGGACGCCGCCGACCAGATCCAGGCCGGGGATGCCCGCGTAATCGGCCGATAGGAATAAGCCGGCGTCCCAGCGGCGGCCCTCGACATAGGGCGTTTCCTCGGTCGTTTTTGTGACGGAGCCCGACTCGTTGAAGGACCGGTCCGTGTTATGGGTTTCCGCCCCGAGCCGCCCGAACAGGTCGACGCCCCCGTTGAACCAGAACGTCTTTCCGGTCTTCCGGCCGAAGGCGATCTGGAAGCCCAGGTCGCTGCCTCGGACTTTGCTCAGGGACTCCTTCGTTTTAGAGACGCCGATCTGATCCGTCCGCGTCTCGATGCTGTTGGGGTTGACGAAGGCGTGGACGGACAGGTCTCCGCCGCGGCCGTAGATGTTCTTTTCGACCCAATGGAGCTGGGCCAGGTTCTGGCTCTCGAGAGGATACCAGGTCGGCTTGGTCGAGCTGCTGCGATTGGGTTTCCCGATATCCTTGCCCCGCGCCCCGAGTAAGCTGAGCTTGATATCCCGCTTCCCGGTCTCCCAGCTGAACTTGCCGAATAAACTGGCTTGGCCGTATTGGGACTGGAGGACCTCGGCTTTGGGCGAGGAATAATTCCCGGCGTCGGCGCCTTGAAAAGACAGGTAGTACCCGGCAGGGCCTTCCCGCCACTGCAGAGACAATCCGCCCCCCTTTTCTCCATTGATCGAGCCGTAGCGGAGGCCGGCTTTCCCGGACAGCAGCCGGCCGGTCGAGGCCTGTTTGGTCAAGATATGAATGACCCCGCCCACGGCATCGGACCCGTAGAAAACCGAAGAGGGGCTGCGCAGGATTTCGATCCTTTCAATATCTTCGGGAGCAACGAAGGAGCCGCTCGGGCCGGTCCGGCGATCGCTGGTCAGGCGGGCGCCGTCAACGAGGATCAGGATCCTGTTCCGGGCCAGGCCGCGGATGCTGGGGACGAGCGAGAATCCGCCCGATCCCAGGTTCGTGACGCCCGTCATGGTCTTAAGCCCTTCGGCGATGTTCGAGGGCATGGATTCGGCGAGGATTTCCGAGGTGACGACGGATTCCGAGGCCGGGACGGCGAAGGAGGGCTCGGGATAGCGCAGGGCCGTGACGACGACTTCCTCCTGCCGGCGGATAAGCGGAACCAGGATGATAGTCATTTCGAGGACCTGGCCGGGGCCTGCGAATCGAACCGTCTCGTCCGCGTAATCGGGATGGGAGACTTCAATCGTCCCCTTGTCGATGTCGGGAAGAGACAGCTCAAAGGCGCCGGCGCCGTCGCATTCCGTCCGGGCGCCGCTCGCCCTGTGCTGGACGGCCGCCCCGGCGACGGGCCGGCCGGCCGGAGTTACAACGCGCCCTTTGATGTCGACGGCCAACGCCGCGGGAGAGGATAAAAGGAAAATGAATAGCGCGGATACTAGAAACCGTTCGCAATTGAGCTTAACCATGTTCAATCTCCGTGGTGGTGGATTCTTTTGATCTTGTCCTGCCCGACCGGAAATCTGGAAGAGTCCGATGCTTTGACGACGAGAGATCGGTCCTTGCTGGCGCGGAGAAGGGTCCCGATCGTCTTCCCCAGGACGGGATGAACGGCGCGCGGAGCGATCTCCGCGAGCGGGACGAGGACGAAATTCCGTTCGGCAAGCCTCGGATGGGGAATGACGAGCCGGCGCGTCCTGATGATCCTGCGTCCGGCCAGGAGGATGTCGAGGTCGATCCGGCGCGGGCCCTTGTCCCGTTGCCGCCGCCTTTTCATCTCGCGCTCGATGTCCTGGAGGATCTCGAGTAACCGGGGAGGCTCCAGACGGGATTCGGCCACAAGGGCCATGTTGATGAACCAGGGCTGGTCGAGGACGCCGACCGGCTGGGTCCTGTAGAGAGAGGAGACCTTGAGGATGCGGGCGCCCCGCGCCTCGAGAAGGCGGGCGGCCCTGGCCAGGTTCCCCGGTTTGTTCCCGAGGTTTGAGCCGAGGCCGAGGATGTATCTCATCTTGGAAACCGCAAGATTAGAAATGTTAGCACGCCGGACGGATGGATTCAACAGCAGGCAAAGGCACCGGGGTGAATGCCTCCCTCAAGTTACTTGAGGAGCCCGAAGCTTTTGAACACGCGCAGCACGGCCAGCGTCGTCCATAGGTGGTCTTCGGCCGCGACCCGATTTCGGCTCGACTCCCAATGGCCCTCGGGATGCTGCCGGCGCAGAAGCCACCCCAGTCCTTTGCGGATGTTGATCCGGTCGGCCTTGAATCCGATCCGGGAGAGGGTGTCCAAGTTGCTGAGGAGCCCGGCCGACCAGAAGGGATAGCTGATCTCGAGCCAGGAGCTCTTGGCGATAGGATCGAGCGAAGCGTCGGGTTTCAGAAGGCGCTCCTGGAGCCATTCGCCCAGGCGTTGAACCTCCTTTTGAGCGCGACAGGAGGGAGAGATACTCAGGGCGCGGAGGGCCATTCCGGCGCAGAAAAGCGTCTTATCCCATTTTGGCCCGATCGATTTTTTTGCGTCGAGCCTGCCGCAAGCCGCCAGCCATTCGCCTTTCCCCCGCCCTTGACGGAGCAGCCAGCGAAAGCCCTTTTCGACCCTGGCGTCTCCGTCGTACCCGAACCGGCACAGGATTTCGAGATTCAGGGCATGGAAGGTCAGGGAGTGATCATCGTTGGCCCCGGCCCGGAAGCAGCCGTCCCGGGCTTGAATACCGAATAGGAAATGGACGGCGTTCCGGAGGCCGGCCGTTTCGGCGTCACAGGCGAAATCGTAGAGCCTGTAGAGATTCTGGAGGGTCAAGACTTCAGGCGGGATGGCCGGATTCGATGCGCGGACGGATGGGTCCGAAGTTTTTTTCCCCCTCCAGGAACCGTCCGGGAGCTGTTCCTCGAGGATCCGGATTCGATCTCCGTATTTTTCCAGGTTTTTGAGTTCGCGGTCGGCCGGGACGCAGAGAATGTCCTTTTTGAGCCAGTACAGGATGGGGAGATGGCCCCGCGCCAGCAGATACTCGACCGCTTTTTCAATACTCATCAGGCGACCGGATTCGAGCCCCGTTCATCTCTTCTTCTTTCAATATTTTACGACGTCGCGGCCGTTAATGTCAATCGAAGGGACTCAACGCTGAAGCCCTTGGGAGTGAGCCGCGGGACGTCCGGCCGAGAACCGGTCTCGGTCAGATGGACCGGCGTGGGCAGGGCGCCATCCGGAGTTCCTCCGCGGGTAAATCCTCCGGATAATCGACGAGGCAGGATTCCGGATCACAGCATGTCTGGCAAACCCTCTTGAGCGCCCGGAAACTGATGAGCCGAACGTCGGGGCTCAGGAATCCTTCTTTGACGGGCTCCTCCCTCAGGAGGTCCGTGCTCAGATATTTCTTGTTGTCGTCGGGCAGGACGGTCACGACCACGGCTTCGGGTCCGAGTTCGTTCTGGACCAGGAGGGCTCCCAGATAATTCGCGCCGGACGAGATGCCCACGGCGATCCCGATCTCGGCGGCCAGCTTCTGGGCCATGATCACGGCATCTCCGTCGTCCACGGCGATGATCTTATCGAGCTTGGGGAGTTCGACGATGGGCGGGATGAACTCGTCGGAGATGCCCTGGATTCTGTGTTTCCCGACCTTGTAACCGGTGGTCATGGTGGGCGAATTGGAAGGTTCGAGCGGGAGGAGCCGGATCGCGGCGTTTTTCTCCTTGAGAAAACGGCCAGCCCCCATGATCGTCCCTCCCGTGCCGACGCCGGCGATGAAGGCGTCCGGCTTCAGGTTCTGCCAGCGGAGCTGCCACCAAATCTCGGGGCCGGTGGTGCGGTAATGGGCCTCGACATTGTCCTGGTTGGAGAATTGCCGGGGAAGGAACGAGCTTTCCAGGGAGCCGGCGAACTCCTCCGCCAGCCGGATGCTCCCGAGGAAGCCGCCCTCCTCCTTGGAAACGAGACGGACGTTCGCCCCCAGACTCCGGATCAGGTCTTTGCGTTCCTGGCTCATCCAGTCGGGCATGAATATTGTCACGGGATGCCCGAGAGCCCGCCCGATGGCCGAAAAGGCTATCCCGGTATTGCCGCTGGTGGCCTCAACGATCGTCGCGCCGGGTTTCAAGGTACCCCGTTCATAGCCGCGCCGGATGATATGATAGGCCATCCGGTCCTTGATGCTGCCGGTCATGTTCAGTTTTTCCGCTTTGGCGAAAATCGTGCGTTTCCGACCGCGATAGAGGAAGTCGATGGCCAGCAGCGGCGTGTTGCCGATCCAATGTCCCAGACCGTTGAGCCTTATTCTCTGCGCGTTCTTGGTGTTCATGACGCGTTTATTATACTGAAAGGCCCGGTCTTTTTGAATTCTTTTTGAGCAGTCCGTCATCGTACGCTGAGGGTCAGGTTGTCGGCGGGGTCCGAAGCTCGTGGGAAACGTTGGCGACGAAATCCTTCTTGATCCGCTCCAGGTTGCGGATCTAGGTCAGGTCGAGGAAGGTCACGATCCTCCGCTCCCGGGACGGGACCCAGACGACTCCGGCCAGCAGGATTTTATCGTTGACCAGAAACTCCTCGACCGCGGATTGTTTGGCTGCCTTGGCGCGGCCGATGAACTCCTGGAAGCCGGGATGGCGGACGACCTCCCAGAAATATTTGCCGATGACCCCTTCGGTCCGGCACAGAGACAGGCAGCTCCGGTTGGCCAGCAGGATCCGATCGTCGGGCCCGATTACCATGAGACCTTCCCGGATCGACCCGATGACCTGGCTGAGCTCGTCCTTCTGGGCCTTCGCTTCCTCGAAGAGCGTTTTGAGCCGGACCGTCATGGCGTTGAAGCTTTCGGCCAGATCGCTGAGCTCATCCTTATTCCTGACATAAACCTTGGTCTGGAAATCTCCGGCGGCGACCTTTCGGGATGCCTCCGTCAGCTTTCGGATCGGCCGGGACACATGCCTGGAGAATAAAAGCGCTCCGCCTAGGAGGGCTAAAATGGCGACCGCAGCCAAGCGCATGATCCGCAAGCGGAGGGCGGCCAGCAGGCGGTCGATATCCTTGAGATAGAGGCTGACCCGGAGGACGCCGACGATCCGATCCTGGTCCCTGAGAAGAAGGCCGACGTAGAGCATGTCCTCCTTCATTGTCGGACTCCGTCGACGAGAGACGCCGGTCTCGCCGGACAAGGCCGCAAGAATCTCGGGCCGGTAATGATGGGTTTCCATGGTCAGGGCGTCGGCCGTCGAATCGGCCAGGACCCGGCCTTGGGGGGTGACGACGGTGACTCGGACTTTCCCATCGGCGGCGGCCTGGCGGACGAGCGCCTCGAGCGTCGGCCTCCCTTCCTCTCCCAGGAGGGGGAGAATCCGGGGGGCCAGAACCCCGGCCAGGCTTTCCAGGCCGGCCGTCTCGCGGGCGATCCAGCGTGCGTGGATCGTCTGAAAGGAATAGACGAGTATCAAGCCGGACAGGACGACGACGACGATAACGAATGCGGCGAAGAGCTTAAGGAAGATTGATCGTTTCATTTTTCGCCCGGGACGGCCGTGAGTCTGGACGCTTTGGCGCTCCCCGACTCCTAATTATGTCTGGATGGCGAAAAAAGTAAAGAGCTATAATAGAAACATGAAAAGCATCCTCACGCTCGTTCTATTCGCGTCTTGGGTTCTGGGGTCCGCCTCGCTCTTGGAGAAGGATCTCATCAAGGTCGGGTCGGCGGACATGGCCGTCCGCTATGTCGGCCATGCCTCGCTCATCCTGGAGGTTCAGGGGAAGGTCATCCACGTCGATCCGGTCGGCCGCGAGGGGGACTATGCGATGCTCCCCAAGGCCGATCTCATCCTGGTCAGCCACGAGCACTCCGACCATTTTGACCCGGCTGCGATCGCCCTTATCAGCAAGCCGGGAACGGATATTATCCTCACCGAGGTCTGCCGGGAGAAGCTCGACAAGGGAACCGTCCTCCGCAACGGGGAGCGCATGACAATCCATGGCTTCCCGGTCGAGGCCGTCCCCGCCTACAATATCCTCGGGATGCGGAGCCCCGGCGTTCCCTTCCATCCGGCCGGCCGGGGTAACGGCTACATCCTGACGGTAGGGGGAAGCCGGGTTTACCTGGCGGGCGATACCGAAGCGACGCCCGAGATGAAAGGTCTTAAGGACATCGCGGTCGCTTTCCTGCCGGTGATGACGCCCTACACGATGTCGCCCGAGATGGCGGCCGAGGCGGTCCGCGCCTTCAGGCCGCGCATCGTCTACCCCTATCACTCGACCGACGAAATCCTGGCGCGGGCCCTGCCGCTCCTCAAGGACGTGCCCGGCGTCGATGTCCGCCTTCTGAAAAAGTAGAGGCCCGGCTCCCCCGCCCTCAAGGAGTCTTGCAGCCCCGCTCCTCGATATGGTGTTTGATGGATTTTCCCTTGACGAGGTAAATGACGTCCTCGCCGATGTTGGTGGCGTGGTCCGCGATCCGCTCCAGGTGCCGGCCGATCAGGATGAGCTCCACGGCCCGCGGTATGGTCGCCGGATCCTCCATCATGTAGGTCAGGAGCTCCCGGAAGATTTGGTGGTTGATCTGGTCGACCTCGTCGTCCCGCGCGCAAATCTGGCGGGCCAGCTCGGCGTCGCGGTTGACGAAGGCGTTAATGGAGTCTACGACCATGGCCTGGGCCAGCCCGGCCATCCGGGGGATGTCGATGAGGGGCTTGAGCTGAGGGACTTTGAGAAGCTCGGTCGTCCGCTCGGCGATGTTGACGGATTGGTCGCCGATCCGCTCCAACTCGCTCCCTATCTTCATGGCCGAAGTGATGAAACGGAGGTCGCCGGCCATCGGCTGGCGCAGGGCCAACAGACGCATGCAGACCTCGTCGATCTCTATCTCGAGCAGGTTGATCCTGTCCTCCTGTTCGAAAACCTGACCGACCAGAGCCCGGTCGCGATCCTTAAGGGCCTTCACGGCCTTGGCGATCGAGTCCTCGGCCAGGCCGGCCATCCGCAGGAGCTTCTCCTTAAGGTCTTTGAGTTCCTCGTCGAAACGGCGTTCCATGATGTATTTTTTATACTCGTTTTCAGTTTTTTTATCAAGGTGTTCTATCGGTCTCCGAACAGAGCCGCCGCGGCCTCGGCGTTTTCAGGCACGCATTGACCCGTTCGCCAAGGCTCAGGGTCAATACTCATGAGCCGGAAACGCCTCATGAGTACAATCGCTCCAACCCTTATAATGTGAAAATCCCATAGATGCGGGTCTGTTGGAGCTTCTGCCCTGAGCAAGCCTGGCCTCCAGGCTGGGTGTCGAGGGTTTGACAAAACGAAGAGTCAGAGCTTACAATTCACTCTCCGATGACAAACGGCGACGATCAATTCCCGGACGGTCCCCCATCCCCGGGCGGGACGGACCGCGAGGGCTTTCCCGGAGAGCCCGTCGCAGCGGCCGATTCCGTCAGGCCCGTCGTCCTTGAAAAACCTGACCACCCGATCTCACGCCGGGACGTCGACCCGGACGCCCTGGGAATCATCCGCCGCCTCCACCGCTTCGGCTTCCTTGCTTATTTGACGGGGGGCGCGGTCCGGGATCTTATGCTGGGGAGGGTCCCCAAGGATTTCGACATCGTCACGGACGCCCGGCCGGGCCAGGTCCGCAAGAGGTTCGCGAATTGTTTCATCATCGGGCGCCGCTTCCGGCTGGCCCATGTCCGTTTCCCGGAGGGGAAGATGATCGAGGTGGCGACTTTCCGGCGCATCCCCGACCGGGGCGAGGAGCTCGCGCCCGACGCGCCGGTCGACCCGAAATTGCTCTACGGGACGCCCCGCGAGGACGCCTTCCGCCGCGACATCACCATCAACGCCCTGTTTTACGACCCGGACGACGACGTCGTCATCGATTTTGTCGGGGGAGTCGAGGATTTGGGCCGGCGGGTCGTCCGCGTCATAGGCGATCCGGCCGAACGCTTCGCCGAAGATCCCGTCCGCGTCTGGCGGGTCCTGCGCCACGCGGCCCGGCTCGGCTTCAGCGTAGACGCCGCGACCGAGCGCGAGATTCCCGCCCAGCGGGACCTGCTGGCCGCCTGCTCCGGAGCGCGCTTATATGAAGAACTCAACAAAGACCTGGCCTATGAAACGCGGCCCGTCTTTGACGCTCTGCGCAGCCGGGGGCTGCTCAGGATCATCCTGGGCAGGGCCGGCCAGGACTACGAGTCCGATCCCGCTCTATACGCGCGGCTCAACCGCCTTCTCGACGCCGAGGACAGGTCCCGGCGGGCGGGTCTGAAGCTTGCTGCCGAGGAGATGTACACGCTTGTTTTTTGGCCCTGGGTCGAGCCGCTCTTTGGAGCCGAGCCGGAAGACATCCACAATGCCCTCTATGAAGCGTTTGACCGGGCCGGCATGAAGGCGACTCTTCCCCGCAAGCTCAAAGCCGACTTCATCCAGATCTTGACGATTCTAGGGGCGATGGGCCGCGCCCTCAGGACGGGCCGGATGCGCTGGTCACTGGCCAAACGGAGCCATTTTGGACAGGCCGCCCGCCTTTGTTTCCTGGTCCAGAAGGGGCGTCCGCCCGGACCGGGAGAGAGTTTCGAGACTCTCCTCCGGGAGTCCGTCCCGGGCGGCCCGGGATCGGAGCAAAGCAGGCGCAAACGGCGTCGCCGGCGGCGGGGCGGGAATCGGAATACGAACGGGACTCCGCTTTTGCCTTCGACCTAATTGGCCATAGCACCCATTATTTGCGATGGCAATCGAAAGGAACGAATAGAGAGTTGGCTCCTCGGGCAGGACTCGAACCTGCAACCTAGTGGTTACAAGCGCCCCAAAATTTCTTCTGGGCTTGGACTATCTCTTCACCCGCCTCGCATTCGTGAGGTGAGGGTGTCGGGCGCTTCCCCCGAGTGACACCCGGAGTACGAGCTCGCGCTCTAGTCTCTGCACCTTCCCCGTCCCGAACTTTGTTCGGGACAGGGCTTGGCTCAGGATTACCATTCTCCGCACCCGGCGGAGGGAAGGCTTCCCTGAATTCACCCGATTTTTCAACCACGATTTCTCGTGGAAGCTGCAAGATGATTACAGCCACCCGCTCTGCCGATTGAGCTACCGAGGAGCAGGAGAAATAAAATATATCATGGAGATAAGGAAAAAGCAAGAATTCTCAGGAGGTGAGCCCCTCCAAAGAATGCATCCCCGCATGGACTTCTCTATGACAGTTTGCGCAAAGTTGGGCGCACTTACCTATTTCGCTTTTAACGCGGGCCCAACTCCTTGAGTGACCCTTCTCTGAAATTGAAAAATCCTTGCTTGAATTGCCAAGATGATGGAATTCTAACGCCTCTGGACAGCGGTTATACCCACATAGATGACATTTCCCGCCTCGAAGATCGATAGCCATTTGTCTTATTTTTTTGCGCCTTTTTTGGACCGCGGATATAAGATACAAGCGCCGATCTCGGTATTTACGTTTCTCTAACATCTGTCCTCTCCCCCCCATACATTCCAGCCCACAAAGCTAAAACCGGCAGCTGGCGCGCACAAAGATTTTACATTAAATCAATGACTCAATCCGAACGATACTGCACGTTTCATAGAAGCGAGATCGGAACCTGATCCCGATCCAATCGGCCAGCGTCTCCTCCCCTTTCTCCAAATGTGATGAATATCTAGAATTGATACCCCTTTTGCTTATACTCTGTTCTATAATCTTTTCCGAAAAGATGTACTTTCCTACACATCTCGCATATTTTTGAGTAGATTCTGAATCCAATTCGATCTTCTAGTGTTTCTTTCCTTTTCGTATCTTTGAAAAAACCGCTTTTACTTGGCTTATCATCGTCTTCCTCATTAATAGAATCCGGGTAATTGGATGTAAAGATTGTCAGTTTTTTTTCGTTATAACGGCTATTGATAATATAAAAGATTACTTCTTCAACCCAAGGTGTGTCTTGTTTTGCTCCCAGTTCATCAAGTACAAGAACATCGCTATGAATGATAGGAGCAATTATCTCGGAATCAGAGACAGGAGATTCCGAGCTAAATGAGCTATAGATATTCCTAATTAATTCTCGACAGTCATAAAAAATGCAGCATGCCGATTTTTTCTCAATCAATTCTTTAATTATTGCAACAGCAAGGTGGGTTTTGCCTACGCCGCAATCGCCAAGAAATAAAAGTCCGGTATACTGTTCGGGATAATTGTCAATTAGTTTCTTGCAAATCTTCTTAGCATTTTTATGAGAATCATTGTGTTCTTCGAATGTCTCTATAGAGCAGCTCTGGTAGCGGCGCGGGATCCGGGCCTGTTCGAGCAGGACCTTGGACCGGCGCTCGGCCAGGCAGCCGCAGCGGCGGGCGCGGACGGAGCCGCCCGATTCCTCCAGGACCCAGCGGTTGCCCTGGCAGATGGGACAGATCGATTCAGGCGTCAATTGAGGTACCCTCTGAGCTGCTGGAGTTTGTTCGACTGGGCCAGCTTCCGCTTGGCCTTTTGCTCGATCTGGCGGACCCGCTCCCGGGTCACCTTGAGAATCTCGCCGATCTCCTGCAGCGTCCGCGGCCTATCGTCGTCCAGGCCGAATCGTAATTTTAGCACAAAGGCCTCTTTCTCATCCAGTCCGGCCAGGAGTTCCCGGATCTGGCTCTGGATCGAGGAGTGGATGACCTGATCCTAGACCGAGGGCCGCTCCTCGTCGCTGATCTTCTCCTCGACCTCGAGGTCGTCCTCGCCGTAGCGGTCGCTCAGGGAGACGTTCCGCTCGGACAGGAGCTCGAGGTCCTCGATCTCCTCGGCCGAGATCCCCAAGCTCTTGGCGGTCTCTTCGCGCTCCGGCTCGCGGCCCAGGGCGGCCTTGAGCTCCTCCTTCCTCCGCTTCATGCGCGAGATCTGGTCCGAAAGCTTCTGGGGGATGTTGTAGATCCGGGAGGAATGGGTCAAGGCGTGGATGATGGACTGGCGGATCCACCAGACGGCGTAGGAAATGAACCGAACGCCCCGCTTGGGGTCGAAGCGCCGGGCGGCTTCGATCAACCCGACATTGCCCTCGTTGATGAGGTCCATGAAGCTGATTCCCATCCCCCGGTACTTCTTGACGATCGAGACGACGAAGCGAAGGTTGGACTCGATCAGCATCCGGATGGCATTCTTGTCGCCCTTCAGGATCCGCTCGCCCAAGGCCTTCTCCTGCTCCTCGCTGAAGAGCGGAAACTTGGCGATTTGATCCAAATAAACCTGCAGGTTCTTGGAATCGAGCGAGTCCTGGTGGTCCACCGTCCGCCTCCGGCCTCCGCGCTCAGGAGCCCTCGGGCTCCCCCTCCCCGGACTTGACGATGCCCGACGAGGGGACCTTGACCAGGCTCCTCCGCCTGCTCTCGAACTCGTCCTCCTTGCCGGCGCAATAGACCGTCCGGATATATTCTAAAAACTCCGAGACCTGATCCTCCATTTGCCTCATCCGCTCCCTCATGTTGAGGATGACCTCGACCCCGGCCAGGTTGACGCCGAGCTCTCGGATGAGGTTGAGGATGACCCCAAGCTGTTTGATGTCCTCCTCCGTGTACAGGCGCGTATTGCCCTCGCTCCGCGAGGGGCGGAGGAGCCCTTCGCGTTCGTAGAGGCGAAGCGTTTGGGGGTGGATGTTGAACTTGCTGGCGACGCTCGAGATGTGGAAATAGGATTCGGCGGCCTGCTGTCCCCCGCTCCGGGTCTTCTTCGACCCACGCTTCTTCATCTCAGTCGCCTCCTCCCAGCGATTCCCGCGGATTGGATCCCGAGATCTTCTCGATCTCTTTCATGATCTCCCGGATCCGCTGATCCTCGAAGGGGGGCGGGACGATCGTCACTTCGACCACTTGGTCGCCGACGGCCTTCCGGCCCGGGATGGGCGCGCCCTTGTCCTTGATCCGGAAGCGCTGCCCGGATCTCGTCCCGGGCGGAATCCGGATGGTCGTGCGGCCGTAGAGGGTCGGGACGTCGATCTTTCCCCCCAGGGTCGCCTCCGGCACCGTGATCGGGATCTTGGCCGTAATATTAGGTCCCTCGCGTCGGAACAGATTGTGGGGAAAGACCTCGATCAGGATATAGAGATCGCCGGACGGCCCTCCCCGCCGATCCTGGTGGCCCTTGCCCGCGATCCGGACTTTGGACCCCGAGTCGACGCCGGCCGGGATGCGGACGTTGATGAGATCGGACTTGGCGACCAGGCCCTGGCCCCGGCAGTCCCGGCATTCTTCCCCGGCCGTCTCGCCGCTCCCCCGACAATCCGGGCAATGGGTCGAGAACTTCATGGCCCCGCGCTGGAAATAGGCGCGTCCGCTCCCGCGGCAGGTCGCGCAGGCGCGCCGGTTTCCGTGCTGGACGGTCCCCCGGCCGCTGCACGTCTCGCAGCGTACCATCCGGTTGAGGCGGATCCGGGTTTGGACGCCGTGGACGGCGTCCTTGAACCCGAGCTTCATCGTGTAATGGAGGTCCTCCCCCCGACCCTCCCCTTCAGTGGGCGGTTGGGCGGCCGAGCGGCCGAACAGGTTCTCGAAAAAATCGTGGAAGGAGGTCGTCCCGTAACCGGAGAAGTCGAAGCCCTCGAACCCCGAGCTGAAAGGCTGTTCGCCGCCGGGAGGAGGAGGAGCGCCGACGAATCCGAACTGGTCGTACGGGGCTTTCTTCTTGGGATCGCTCAGGACCGAATAGGCCTCCTGGATTTCCTTGAAGCGGGCCTCGGCCGCCTTGTCGCCGGGATTCAGGTCGGGATGGTACTTGCGGGCCAGCTTCCGATAGGCTTTCTTGATCTCCTGGACTCCGGCCGTCCGTTCGACTCCTAAGACCCGGTAATAATCCTTGTCCATCCTTTACAGCCCTCCCGGTCCGATCAGGAAGGACCCTCCGGCTTGACTGAGCGGCCGCAGCCGTTGCGCCCGCTCAGTTTTTGCGATCCTCGTCAACGACCTCGGCGTCGATGACCTCGTCCTCGGAGGGAGCGGAGGCCGCGCCCTGTCCCTGGCCGGCCCCCTTGTCCTGGGGCTGGGCTTGCTGCTGCCGGGAGGCTTGCTGGTAGAGCATTTCCGTCATCTTGTGGGAAGCGTTGGTCAGGGATTCCACGGCTTTCTTGATCTGCTCCAGGTTTTCCCCCTGGACGGCCTTCCGGGTATTTTCGATCTCGGCCTGGACGCGCTTGGCGTCGTCGTCCGAGATCTTGTCCTTGTTTTCTCGGAGGAGTTTTTCCAGCCCGTAGATCATCTGGTCGGCCTGGTTGCGGGCCTCAATCACCTCCCGCCGCTTCCTGTCCTCGGCGGAGTGGGTATCGGCCTCCTTGACCATGCGCTGGATCTCCTTCTCGTCGAGGCCGCTGTGGCCGGTGATCGTGATCGCCTGCTGCTTGCCCGTTCCTATGTCCTTGGCCGAGACGTGAAGGATGCCGTTGGCGTCGATGTCGAAGGTCACCTCGATCTTGGGCACGCCGCGCGGAGCGGGCGGGATCCCGTCCAGGTGGAAACGGCCCAGCGTCCGGTTGTCGCCGGCCATCTCGCGCTCGCCCTGGAGGACGTGGATCTCGACGCTCGGCTGGTCGTCCGAGGCCGTCGAGAAGACCTCGGTCTTCTTGGTCGGGATGGTTGTGTTGCGGAGAATCATCTTGGTCAGGACGCCGCCCAGGGTCTCGATGCCCAGGGTCAGGGGGGTCACGTCGAGGAGGAGGACATCCTTGACCTCGCCGCCCAAGACGGCGCCCTGGATGGCGGCGCCGACGGCCACGACTTCGTCGGGGTTGACGCCCTTGTGGGGCTCTTTGCCGAACAGCTCGCGGACGAGGTCCTGGATCTTGGGGGTGCGGGTCTGGCCGCCGACGAGGACGACCTCGTCGATGTCCTCGGGTTTGAAGTTCGCGTCGGCCAAGGCCTGCTTGCAGGGGGCGATCGAACGCCTGATGAGCTCATCCGTCAGCTGTTCGAGGTTGGCCCGGGTCAGCTTCATCAGAAGGTGCTTGGGGCCGGAGGCGTCGGCCGTGATGAAGGGGAGGTTGATTTCCGTCTCCATCGTCGTCGACAGCTCGGTCTTGGCCTTCTCGGCCGCCTCCTTAAGACGCTGGATGGCCATCTTGTCCTTGGTCAGGTCGATCCCGGATTCCTTTTTAAACTCGGCCACGAGCCAGTCCTGGACGCGCTGGTCGATGTCGTCGCCGCCGAGATGAGTGTCGCCGTTGGTCGCCTTGACTTCGACGATACCCTCTCCGACCTCGAGGATCGAGATGTCGAATGTGCCTCCGCCGAGGTCGAAGACGAGGATGAGCTCGTCCTGCTTGCCCTTGTCGAGGCCGTAGGCGAGGGCGGCCGCCGTCGGCTCGTTGATGATCCGGATGACCTCGAGCCCCGCGATCCGGCCGGCGTCCCGGGTCGCCGTCCGCTGGCTGTCGTTGAAATAGGCCGGGACGGTGATGACGGCTTTTTCGACTTTCTCGCCCAGGTAGTCTTCAGCGGCCTTCTTGAGCTTCTGGAGGATGAGGGCCGAAATTTCGGGGGGGGCGTACTTCTTGCCGAGGGCCTCGACTCGGACGTCGCCGTTGTCCGCTTCCTCGACTTTAAACGGGACCTGCTTGATTTCCTGGCCGACTTCGCGGAAACGCCGACCCATAAAACGCTTGATGGAATAGATCGTGTTCTCGGGATTGGTGACGCGCTGTCTTTTGGCGACCTGGCCCACTAATCGCTCCCCTTTGGACGTGAAAGCCACCACGGACGGCGTGGTCCGGCCGCCTTCCTCGTTGGGGATGACCGTCACCTTATCGCCCTCCATAACGGCAACAACGGAGTTGGTCGTTCCAAGATCAATTCCGATTATTTTCGACATATTGGCCTCCTAATTTAGTCGCTTGTTAATATATAAGTTGAGTGTTGTTTTGTCAATATTAAAATAGAAAAAATTTGTTTTATTTATAATTTATTTATTTTCAGTTGGTTATAATAAATATATTCTGATCTTCGGATATGATCCAGTAGAGGGCCTGGACTTCGTTTTTTTCCGCGAATTGCAGCTCCAGAGTACTAAAGCGCCTTTTCTTCAAAGTCAGAAAAAGGGTTTTGAGCGGAAGATAAAGAGCCCGTCCTGCTCTGCCGAAAATAGAAGAGACTCCTCTATTTTGGAGGCGGAATTGTATCGTCAGACCCGAATCGAGCGAGAGGCTGAAGCGTTCGGGCATGTCTTGGACTTCCAAGGCTTGGAGGTCGTAAGCATCCGTCGAGGTCGTCTTTTTCGTCTCTTCGGGCTTGGCCGGCGGTTCTTCATCCGCTTTTTCCGGGTTGATTTTGGAACGGGTCGGTACGAAAGGGGCCGTTTTTTTCGCGATCGAATGGACTCCCTCGGCGGCCCTGAGTCCGGATTGACGAATGTCGCCGAGGTCCCAGCCGCATAGGACGATTCCTCTCGCTTTGAGCTCGAGAGTCCGGGCTTTGATGTTTAGGATGAAATAAAACGCCGGAGACCTGGCGAGGGAAAGCTCCGTCTCCAGGCGGCGGACGTCTTGGGGCCCGACGGATGCGTCTTGACCGAAGCCGGGAATCGTGAAAAGGATGAATCCGACGATCGGGAGCCGGAGGAAGTTTGGCCTACGCATGGTCAGAAAATATAAATCTTAGCGCCTATCGGGACGGCTTTATAAACGGCTTCCAGGTCCTTATCTCCGACCCGGATACAGCCGTGGGTGACATTCCGTCCCAACAGGCGCGTGTACAGGGTTCCATGAATAAAATAGCCGTTCCCGAATCCTAACGCGTAATCGCCCAGCATCCCGGTGTCCACGCGATCGTTGAAATTTTTGGGGGGTGCCTCCCCTTCCTCGATGAAGGCCCAATCGGGCTTAATCCAATCAGGATCGACGAGCTTGGAATTGACGCTGAACTCGCCCCGCGGGGTATCGAACACCCAGCTTCGTTTCCCGTTCGGTTCTTCCAGGATGTCGCCGCTGCCGCAAGAAACGACGGCCGTCTGGAGGATTTCGCCGCTCTTCCGCAGCGTCAGAATGTTGAGGCCCGAGTCGATGACGATGAAGAGGCCTCGCGGCGCCAGGCCGGCGAGCTTACGCTCCAATTCCTTTTTCTTGGCGGGCAGTCGAGCGATGTCTTTGTCGGACAGGACGGCCGAGGCCGGCGGCTCGCTCCCTCCGATTGTTCGGCGCATCAGGATGATTCCTGCCGTTTCCGCGATCAGGAACAGGGCGACCAAAACGGCGGCGCCGATGAAGATCCATTTTCGGATTCGGGAGGGCGGCCGCGGCGTCGGCGCAGGGGCCTGAAACGTCCCAGGCTCCGGGACCTGGGGGGCTATGGGCATTTCGTCGTTCATTCAAGCCTCTTCTTGACGGCGGCGAGGATGGGATGGTCGGTTTCAAGGGCTCCGACGATGGTGACGGGTGTTCCGACGGCCGCCAGGTTGAAGACGACGTCCATGTCCGTGTCCTCGAGAGCGATGCATCCTCGAGTCAGGGTGTCCTTGCCTCCGCCGTGAATTTCGATCAGGCCGCCGATTCCGGTCCGGGAATCGAGGCTTCCGTTTTTCCTGGCTCGTTCGAAACGGGCCCGATCTTCTTCGTTGGGATAATTAATGAGGAGCGCCTTGTAAAACTGGCTGTTAGGGATCTTCTTGATGATCTTGTAGAGGCCTTCCGGGGTCGCGTTGTCTCCCGAGTGGAGTTTGTCCGAAAATCCGTTCATCCCCATGCCGACGTCGAAACTCCGGACGGGCTTTCCCGCCCTGTAGACGGTCATAATCCTCTCGATTTTATTGACGATGAATGCCGTGGTTCCGGCCCGTTTGGAATCCTCGACGGTCCGATCGACCCAGCTTTTCCACATCTTGACCTGAGCCGGGTCCAAATATCTTTCCAGGAAGACGGCCAGGGCGGCCTCTGATCGGCCGATCAAGCCTCGTACCGAAACGAGCTTCCCAGGGATCGTCTCGAAAGCGGCCTTATCGTTCAGGGTTTGAACTTCGGCCATGGCCAGTTCGGCCAGAGCCAAGCTTCGCCGGGCTTCGCCTTTTTCGTTGAGGCGGAGCGTGATCTCCTGGAGCTCGATGATTCTTCGGGCCAGAAATTCGGCCTCGGTTCCGAACGAATCCGCCGTGGCTTTTTTTTGGGCTTCAACCCGGGCCAGGATGTCCGCTCCCAAGGCCAGAACGGCCCGGAAATCGGCCCCGGCTTTTTGATAGTCGCGGAACCAGCCCAGTTTGGCCGATTCCCGTTCAAGCCCGGTCTGGGCGGCCTTCAATCGCTCGCGAAAGCCGCCGTAGGCTTCGGCTGCATAAACAGAAGCACCGGCCCTCCAGAGGCACAATTCAAACTCAAAGGCTTCCTTGGCCTCTGGAGGAACCGGTGGTCCTGTCCTACAACCGAAGGCGAACAGGGCGGCGACGAGCGCTGCAGTCAGTCGCGTTCGGTGCAAGGGTTCGCTGGCGTTATCTCTTGCCCTTGACTTTTTCGATGGCCTGCTTGACCTGCTCGCTGATGGCCGCGGCCTTGTCCTTGATGGAGACGGCCTTGTCCTTGGCGCCGAAGTAGTCCTGGGCGTCGAGGGCGGCCTGGATCTCGGCCAGAGCGGTCTCGGCGGCGCCGAGGTCGGCCTTCATGGCCTCGATGTCGGCCTTGGTGCCCTTGCCCTTGGGGGCCTTCTCGAGAAGGGCCTTGGCCTCGTCGACGGCCGCTTTGGCTTCGTTCTGCGCGGTCAGAGCGTTGTTCTTGGCCTCTTCGATCCGGGCCGGGATGAGGGC
>JALHUR010000118.1 GCA_022867325.1 Candidatus Aminicenantota bacterium
GACCTCTTTCAACCTGACGATGCCCTCTTCCGACAAGCAGCTCAACTTGGTAGCGCAAAACGGGGTGATGTTTTCGGGCAAAGTCATGGATGCGAGGAATCAGATCGTCAAATCGGCTGACGTCGGCGTCATAAAGACGTGGGCGTCGGCCAGCACTAAGCCCGCCGATTGGCTATGGTATATCACTTCAACGGATTCGAAGGGCCAATATCGTTTGCCCCTGCCCCGGGATACCTACGATATTCACGCCATGCCTCTCTCGCAGACGACAGCCCTCGCGCCGATGGAGATATTTCGCCGGAACTTGATCAAGCTGAACATTCCGCAGGCCTATCTTCACGCCCGAGTCCCGTGGATGCGGTAAGGGGACCACGGCGCCAGGCTGGTGGAGGTGCCCTGGGGGCGCAACTAAAGCGGCTTCACGCTGCTGTTCGAGGCCTTGGTGCTGATGCTGGCCCGCCAGATGCCTGTCAACGCCGAAAGCCGGACCCGGGGCAGTTGACATCTTCAGCCCAGTGATTCCGCAACAAAAAAAATAGCGGGGTGATTTTCGCCTGATTGCGGCTGATTTTCGGCTCGGACACCTCCCCGAGCACTTTCGCATTCAATAAAATCGCTTGACAGGGACCCTATTCTTATATATTATAAAGATATAAGAAAGGAGGCCTCGATGCACCCGGCCGGAATGACCCGCGTCGAGCGAGAGAGCCGTTCCAAACTCAAGCCGCTCATCTCCTGGAAAGAGTTTCTCCGCGCCACCCCCACGCTGCGTCATCTCACTTGCGGTAAACCTAATTGCAAGTGCCGGCGTGGCCAAAAGCACACCGCCCTCGTTCTCACCCGCATCGTCAACGGCAAGGCGGAACAGCTCCATATCCCCAAGGATAATGAGACGGTGGCGCGCGAGTGGATCGAGCGCTACCGTGAGATCCTCGCCCTCCTGGAGAAAATCTCATCCTCCTCCTGGGACCGGTTGAAAAGAAAGAAGAAGCCGAGGTAAACGATTCTCCGTCGATTCCTGGCCTATGCGGAACGTCGATATGGAATCGGACGCCTTTTCTCCTCCCTGACCGACGCTCGCCGGCGTCCGGTGATTCCGACGAGCGTCGTCTTCACCGGCGCGTTTCTCATGGCCGTGGCCCGGTTCGGCAGTCTCAACGCCCTGGAGCAGGACAAGCGCAATCCGTTTTGGCGTCGCCGGCTGGGCGCCGGTCTTCCCAGCGCGGATACCGTTGGTCGGGTTTTTGCTCAGTTGGACCAGGCCGGACTGCGGCGTCTCCTTCATGGCCTTTATGACCGGCTCAAGCGCAACAAAGCCCTGGACGGGACGGTCTTGATCCTGGACGGTCACGAGACCACCGCCTCCTATCTGCGATGCTGTCCCGGCTGCCTGGAGCGCAAGATGCAGGACGGACGTATCCAATATTATCATCGGGTGGTCTTGGCCATGCTCGTCGGGGGATGCCTTCCTTTTCTCTTGGACATGGAGCCCCAACAGAAAGGGGAAGACGAAGTCGCCTGCGCGTTGCGGCTTCTGGGCCGCGTTCTCCAAGATTTTCCTCGGGCGTTCGACCTCGTCGTGGCCGACGGGTTGTACCTGGGGGCGCCCTTTGTTCGGTTTGTCCTTCGCCACGGCAAGGACGCGGTGATCGTGCTCAAGGACGAACGCCGGGATCTTCTCCAGGACGCCCGAGGGATTTTCCGTCTCGAACCGCCGACAGTCGAGATCGAAGGCTCGATCGTCCGCCGGATGTGGGATGTGGATGGGTTGACCTCCTGGACAGCCATGGACGTGCCTATCCGGGTGGTCCGCTCGCTGGAGACGCGAACCGTTCTTCGGCAACGGACCAAAACCCCGGAGACGACGACCTCGGACTGGATCTGGGCGACGACCCTCTCGTCAAAGAAAGCCTCGACCCGGACGGTCATCGACTATGGGCATGATCGATGGCTCATCGAGAACAAGGGGTTCCGGGAGATGGGGACATTCTGGCACGCCGATCACATCTACCGCCACGACGCAGGGGCGATCACGGCCTTTCTCCTAACCCTCATGGTTGCCCTTAACCTCTTTCGGGCTTTCGTCCAGCTGAACATCAAGCCGGTTCTCCGCGAGCGCCATACCCAGCTCTACTTCGCCCAGCGACTGACGGCGGAACTTTTGGTCGGGCCGACGATTCCCCCATAAGGCGTTCGTGCCGTGCCTTATGTCCCGCGTTCCCCGGGCGGGTTTCTCTTCAGCCCGAAAAACGCGTGATTTTCGGGTCCAGACCCCGACTTCCCGGCCTAACTCCGTCCTCCGGCTCCGGTTCAGCACCCGTCAGCGCCATGAAAACGCGTCGCCCTATCCTCAGTTGCGGAATCTCTGTCTTCAGCCGGGAATCCTATTATATACTTAAAGGTTATTGCGGGAATCGATGATTCCACCGCAGGAGAAAGGAAGCATGGGCGCAAAAAAGATCGGTGTTTTCGGGATTCTTTTCGTTCTTGGGCTCGGCCTCTATCTGGCCTTTCCGCGTGAGGTCGATAACGCCTCCAAAGTCCTGTCCGTGCCGAAGACCAAGCAGGAACAGACGAATTGGTGCTGGGCCGGCTGCTCATCGGCCGTCCTGTCTTATTACGGCAAGAAGATCAAACAGTGCTACATCGCCGATTTCGCGCAGTCGAAAGTCACCTGCTGCCCTCACCCCGGCCCCTGCAACATCGTCAACGACATGTACGGGTCGAAAGGAAGCATCGAGGACATTCTCAAACACTGGTGCGTAAAATCCGCCGACGTGGCCAGCGCGCTCACTTTCGCGGGCTGTAAAACCGAGATCAACGCCAAAAGGCCGTTCATCATCCGATACCAATGGACCAATGGGAGCGGACACTTCATCGTCGTTAGTGGCTACTCTACGGGAACCTCGGGCCATGACGAAAAGCTTTACCTCATGGATCCCTTGAACGGCTCCTACGGCTTTTTCACCTATGCATATGTCAAGGCCAAAGTCAACCATCATACCTGGACGCACACCCTGAAATCCCTCCAGAAAACTATGCAGACCGCCTCCTGGAAAACCTCCAACACCAGCCCCACTGGTACCACGTATAGCGGATATGTCGCCTGGAAGTACACTCTCTACCTGACCGAGGCGTCGGGGGGCTGCGGCCAGGTCGTAAGTTTCTATTGGGATTTCTACGGACCGACCGGCGCCTATCTCGGCCGACAGAACAACACCAAGGAGGACTTCGCCGTTTGGTTCGATGATTGCGGAGACGGCGACTTCCAGCTTCCCCGAACGACGAAAGTATGCGCCAAGATCGTTACCCATCTGGGCGGACAGACTTCGGGCGCCGTGAAGATGAGTTTCGTCATCAAATGCGATAAGGGCAACACGATCACCGTCAGCCGGAAAATCACGCTTCCCAAAAATGAGGCGCCACCCGGCCTGAGAGCAGGAGGCGGGCAACCGGCGGTGGTCGTGATCAAAGAGGAGAGATGATTATGAACAACCGGATTCTCCTGGTTTTATCGATACTTGTCCTGGGACTTTCGAGCTTCGGAGGGGCGCCGACCTCCGAGACGGGCGACCAAGCCGCCGTCCTCAAAGCCGCCCGGCTGGGGCTTCCCGTTTTTCTCAAGGAGCTCCCCGAGGACCAACGGCCCCATTTCGGCATGTTCAAGCCGGAGGATATCTTCAAGGCCGAGCCGGGACTCCCCTTCCCGGTTTACACGCTCGACCCCAAAGACCTCAGGACCCTGTCCGCCTCCCGGACCCTCGGGACTATCCTGAAGGAAACGGGCGACTGGTATGTCCCGGTCCTGGTGGATCGCGAGTGGCGGCTCCTGCTGACCGTCAGCAAGATGGAGGGGAAATGGCAGACGGTCGGGATCAGCGAAGCCGACTTGGCGGCCGAGATCGGAATGTTCCAGGCCCGCTGGCTGGGACTCGCCGAAGCTACGGCCGTTCCCCGGGAAAGCGGGATGAAATTCCTCCGCGTCTTCCAGGCCTCCGCCGATTTCATGTATGTCCTGGCGCCCGGTCGGGAATTCCTCTGGCCTTTCCAATCCGGCTTGAGAGCCCTCGAAATCGTGGAGAGCGACCTCATGACGGCGGAAGTCGCTCTCCCTCTGCTGAAAACAGCGATCCGGGAAAAAAATTAGCCTCGGGAATAAACTTCCTATTTCTTGAGGTCGACCCAGTTCTCGATGAACTTTTGTTCGCCCGGCGCCCCGCCTTCGGCGAGCAGGGACTCGAAAATGGCCTTGAGGTGGGCGTAGGGCAGCGTCCCGATGATCATCCGGTTGTTGATGATCAGGGTCGGGGTCGAGCGGATTCCGTGGGCGTATTTATCGGAGGTCTTCTCGTACTCGGTCCCCGTTTCGACGATGCGGCGGACGAGGTCCTGGACGGCCGGATCGTTCAAGGCCCCCTCCACGCTGTATTTCTTTGCCAACGCGGCCCGCCACTCGGGCGTTCTGGCCTTCTCGAAGTTCTCGAAGATCTCATCGTGGATCTTCTCGAACTTGGCCGGGTCGGCCGCCGCCATGAAGGACAGGTCGCAGGCGCCGGGATGCAGGTCCTTGTCGACGACCGTGTTGCACTTGGCCTCGAGGGGAAAGAACTGGAAGGCAATATTGATCTTCCCCTTGTATTCCTGCTTGAGGCGCTTGAGCTGTTGGTAGAGGAACAGGCAGTCGGGACAGCGGAAGTCGACATACTCGACGATCCAAATCGGCGCGTCCTCGAAGCGCTCGGTCGCCCGGGCCGTCCAGAACGGCGAGATAAGACTTGGGGCCGGAACCTGGGCCAAGCCGTAGTACTGCTTGACGACCCGGGTCGCGACGCCGCCCAGCTGGGCGTCCTTCCGGGCGGCCGTGTACTGTTGGAAGCCGTAGGCGCCGGCGAGGAGGATCAGGCCGAAGACGAAGGCATGCTTGAAGGAGAAGCCGAAGAACGAGCGGAGCCGCGACTCATGATCGTCCCGGTGCCCGTACTTCCAGAACAGGGCAAAGCTCAGGAGCGAAAACAGGTAGAAGCCGCTGCAGAGGAGGCAGAGGCTCTTGAGGACGAACACGGAATAGGAAAACAGGCCCAGGACGCCGAGCGCGTTGGCCAGGGCCAGCGACTTGTTCGTCCGCTCGAAGGCCCGGGACGGGAACAGGGCGCCGATCACGACCAGGGCGCCCGTGAAGAAGCCGAAATAACCGAGGGGAACCCCCAGAACCTGGGCGATCGGGGAATAGGCCGAGCTGTCACAGTTGAAGAAAGACGAAATGTCGCAGAAGGCCCCCCTGAAGATGGACTCGGGGAAATTGGCGTTGAAGAAGTGCCGGATGGTCAGCCAGGACGCCGCCATCATGCCGGCGCCGCTGAGAAAACTGGCGAAGCGCCTCAACCGGGCGCCTTCGAGCGTCAGCGAGCGCATCATGGGGGACCTCCTCGTCCTAGAGATCGGCCGTTATTATAGCAGAATTCCCGGGATGCAATCTGAAATCGTAAGAGTCGATAAAAATCTCCAACCATGGGATAGCGATAAAAGGGCCTTGAAAGCGGTCTGAAGCGGGCCAATTTGGGGACATGTGCCGATTTTCTTAAATCGGTAACGTGTCCC
>JALHUR010000119.1 GCA_022867325.1 Candidatus Aminicenantota bacterium
CATCTTCTCGGGTAAGATCAAAGGCCTCGAGATCGCCCGGCACCTGGGCCGCGACGCCGGCGACATCTCGCCGGATTGGTACAGGACGGCCGAGATCCTCAAGTCCAAGCCGGGGAAGACGGTCCCCGAGACCTATCCGGCGGACGAGACGGGCGTTCACCCCGTCCTCCACTGCGTCCAGGAGATTCCCTGCGATCCGTGCACGACGTCCTGTCCGCGCGGTTTGATAAAGATCGATTCCGACGATATCCGCGACCTGCCCGTTTTCGACTGCGACCCGGCCAGCCAGGGCTGCTCGGGTTGCGAGAAATGCGTGACTATCTGCCCCGGCCTCGCCGTCACGCTCGTCGATTATCGAAAGGACGCCGAACATCCGAGGGTCACCATTCCCTACGAATTTCTCAAGGAGGGCATTCGGCCCGGCGACCGGGTTTGGGTCATGGACACCGAGGCCGCTCCGCTCGGCGAGGTCGAGGTCGTCCAGGTCAAGGCGATCAAGCCCAACGATCGGACGGTCCTGGTCAAGGTCCGGGCGCCCCGGGCTATCGCCAAAAAGATCGCCGGCATCCGCGTCCAGGAGAAGGAGGCGAGCCTCCCCCTCGAAAGCTTGGTTCGGCGGATGGTAGACGACACAATCATCTGCCGCTGCGAGCGGGTGACGGCCGGCGAGATCCGGGCCCTCATCCGCGAGGGAAGCCGCGACATCAGCGAGATCAAGGCCGTGACCCGGGCCTGCATGGGATCCTGCGGCGCCAAGACCTGCACGCCGCTCATCCAAGGGCTGTTCCGGGAGGAGGGCGTTCCGGACAACGAGGTCGTGGACCAACTCCAGCGTCCGCTGTTCATGGAAGTGCCCTTCGGCGTCTTCGCCGGCGCCGACGAGGAAGGAACCTGAGATGGCGGCCGCGGCCTTGACTCATCGGGACTATGACGTCATCGTCATCGGGGCCGGCAGCATCGGCGCCCCGACCGCCTTCTCGTTGGCCGAGGCGGGGCTGCGGACCCTCATCCTCGACGAGCTCCCCAGCGCCGGTCAGGGATCGAACAAACGGGCGATCGGGGGGCTCCGGGCGACCCATTCCGACCCGGCCAAGATACGGCTCTGCCTTCGCTCGCTCGAGATCTTCGCGGGCTGGAAAGAAACGCACGGAGACGATCTCGAGTGGTACAAGGGCGGCTATTCCTTCGTCGCCTACCGGGACGAGGAGGAAAAGACGCTCAAGGAGCTTCTCCCCGTCCAGAAAAAGTTCGGCCTCAACATCGACTGGCACGAGGGGCCGGATTTCCTCAAGATCATCCCCGACCTCAATCCGCGCGGGCTGAGGGGCGGAATATTTTCGCCCGACGACGGCAACGCCTCTCCCCTGCTCGCCGCTTACGCTTTCTACAAACGCGCGAAACGTCTGGGGGCGGAGTTCCGCTTCCGGGAAACGGTCACCGGCCTCATCATCGAAGCGGGCCGGATTCGGGGGGTCAAGACGGACAAGGGCGAATACTTCGCGCCGGTCGTCATCAACGCCGCGGGTCCCAGGGCCAAGACCGTCGCCGCCCAAGCGGGGATCGATATCCCCGTCCGGCCCGACTCCCACGAAGCGGCCGTAACCGAGCCGGTGGCCCGCTTCCTCGGCCCCATGGTCGTGGACACGCAGCCGATGGCGGGATCGGCGAACTATTACTTTTACCAGCACTTCACCGGACAGGTTATCTTCTGCATAACGCCCAGCCCCAGCATCTGGGGCGATGACGTCCGCGAGACGAGTTCGTTCCTGCCCATGGTCGCGAAACGGATGGTCGGCCTCATGCCCCGGCTCAAGAATATCCGCATCCGCCGGACCTGGCGCGGCCTCTACCCGATGACGCCGGACGGCTTCCCGGTCGTGGGCTGGTCGAAAGAGGCCGAGGGCTTTCTGCAGGCGGCCGGCATGTGCGGCCAGGGTTTCATGCTCGGGCCGGGCCTGGGCGAACTTCTGACCCGGATGGTGCTGAAAAAGACGACCGCCGCGGACGAGGAATCCCTGACCTACCTCTCCCCCTACCGTTCCTTCGCCGGCCAGGAAAAGCTCAAGTAGCCGTATTTTTTTACATCATCCGTTCGCGGTCACTTGGCCCAGGAACCCGCGATATAGTAAATCTCCGCTTCCCAGTCGGCGGGGTTGGGGAAGTCATAGACGGCGAAGTGCAGACTGCCGTTCTTCCCGAGAGCAAAATACTGGGGCCAGCCGTACCAACGATCGCCAAGTCCCCCATAAGACGAAAATTTGAATTCGCCCGTGCTGTCGTTTCCGTAATAGAGATAGCCGCCATATGTGGGGAAATATTTATAGGCGATGTGGACGACGTTGGAAGAATCGACGGCGATCTGGGGAATGTAATACACGTTTCCGGAGCAGACGGGGAGCCAGGACCCAAAAGAGCCCGTCACGTTGTTGACGTAGAAAAGATCCGGGGTGTTCGGCGTGACGTAAGGCGCCCGATAGACGATGTGGGCCTTCGCGCGCCCGTCAACGGCCAGTTGGAATTGACAAGCATGTTCGTGTATAGGGGATGCGGATGCCATTATCGGCTTTGAGAATTCGCCGGCCCGGTTATGGATGTAATAGATGCGCCCCTTGCGTTTCTTGTCATTCATTCTAAACGCGATGTGGACATAACCGTTGCGGTCTACAGCGGAGGAATGCTCGATGAGAAAATCTCCCCGGGCGGCAAGCGTCGGATTCGTCCAGGCACCGGAGCGGTTGGTCATATATACTACGGGCTCGGAGCGGCCTCCGATGGAAAAAGCGAGACACGTGACATAAACGCGGCCCAGCCTGTCGCAGTGGACGAGCGGGTCATGGGGTGCGGAAACGGCATTGGAACCCGAATAACCACCGTCGATGAGAAGGACCGGATGCTTGAAATCGCCGTTCACGTTGGTCACGTAATACAGATCGTCCGCGGATAGAACCGAGGTCTGATTGGTGCTTCTCCGGAAGACGATATGGGCGTGTCCGTTCCCGTCAACGGCGATGGACGCATCCCGCGAATACCAGCCCGCGGGGACGCGGATTCTGAGGGGCGCACTGAACTTGCCTGAAACGTCGGTCGTGTAATAAATGTCCCCAGCGATACCGTCGGGGGCTCCGGCTTTCGGATAAAACGCGTTCCAGGCGATGTGCACCTTGTTGTTCAGGTCGACGGCGATCGCGGCCCCGGTATCGATCCGCGTGCGACTTCTCGAGACGTTCAGGGGCTTGTTAAACTCGGTGGCTGAAGCGGACCGAGTCGGGACACCCAGCAAAATGGCGCCCACGATCGCCGCACATATCGCCCGCCGTGCTTCAAACCGGCCATTTTCTTTAAATTCCATGTTCCTTTCCCTCCCAGAGCTTTTCCCAGAGCATATTGAAAATCCCATCCCTGGTCAAGTTCAGTACCCGGGCGACATCGGCGCGGTATCGCGGGCGTATTCGGACTGGGTAACAACCGCCGTCCCTGGGCGGCCCTTCAGCAAATAGCTTAAAATCATTTTAAAGAGAGCCGGAGACGGTTTCCCCTATTTTTCCGTTCCCGAGAGCCGAACGGCGAGGCGGGCGGCCAGGACGGCCAGGCCGAATAAAACCATGGGCAGGCTCAACGAGGGAAGCCAGGGATCGAAGGTTTTGACCCAGTTCAGCCAGCTCGGCCATTTCAGCCAGGAGGCGTGGACGATGACGAGGAGGGCGCCCAGATATCCCGCGGCGCTTAAAAAGCGGCGCCAGGCCGCCCCGCCCATGAGCTCCGTGGCCTGGCGGTTTGAGACCGCCGCCATGGCCGCGAACAACGCGAAAGCGGCGAATCCCAGCAGGGCCGTCTCCCAGTTCTGACGCGTCCAGGCCGGCCACGGGAATTTTGCGCGGAGCGCCAGATGGGAGGTCAGGGCATGGAGGGCGGCCAGCCCGAAGCCGACCACGCCGAGGTATTTTTTAAAGACGAGCCTGTTCGGAGCGATCCTCCGGAAACGGCCGAGGCTTGCAAGCAGCATAGACAGGCCGATGAGGAGAAAAGCGGCGTTGGCGACGGCTTTGTTTAAGAGATACGGGGTGATCTTCCAGTTCCCGTCCTTGAGAAAGTCGCGGACGATGTAATAAACAAATGCGACCAGGACGGCATCGGCGGCGAAATGAATCGAACCCAGCCAAAACCGCAAGGTCGGGTGCTTTGTGTTTGTCCGCTCCGACCCGCTCCCGGATGGCATTTTAGAGAGACGCATCGTCTTTAAACTTCGAGCTTCCGCCACTCGATGCGGCCCAAATCGTCTGTCCCCAGTCCCCTGCGGGCGCAGGCGGCGACGTGGCCGGAGATGGGCCGGATCGATTCCAGGCCACGGGCCAGGCGCTTCTCCTCCAAGATGTCCAGGCCGATCCGGTCCATGGCCACCGGGTCGCGGCTGAAGAAGATCCGGTTGTCATAGGCCATCTGCGCCCCCGCGACGCTGACGATCGAGATCTTGGCCGCCTCGCCGATGTGGAGGACCATCTTGTCCCTGAGGCAGGGCATGGCCAGAATGTCGGGGATGGCCTTGGCGCAGTAGTCGATATGGAAGCGGACCTTGTTGGTCGTCACGCCCAGGGCGATGTTCTTGGCCGCCCAGGTCAGCCCGCTGTCCTCGTTGTGCTTGAGCACGGCGATGTTGACGAGCTTGGTGATCGTCTTGGTGACGATCTCGGAGAAGCAGGACTTGTCCTCGTCGGGAATGGTCACGCCGTCGAACCGGCTCACGACGGCGTCGGCGATCGTCTTGATGCCGGCCCGTTCGTTGCCGTCCGTGTAGAGGCGCCTCAGCTCGGGCTCGTAAACCTTGGCCCTCTCGTCGCCCATCCGGCTCAACATCCACCGCCAGGTCATCGAATTGAAGATCTCGCGGTAGCCGGCCTCGGCGAAAAAACCTTCGGCGCAGAGCCGGCGGAACTTCTTGAGCGTCCCGTCCTCGTAGGACAGGAAGACGTCGCGGTCGTAGCCCGGGACCCAGGGCAGGATCGACTCCCCCGCCTCCGAGGTTCCCGTGACGCGCACGCCCTGGGGGCCCTTGTTGAGAGCCAGTCCCGTCCTCTGGAACTCCCGGTCGATGCGGTCCCAGATTATGATGTTGTTCTCCTTGACGCCGGCGGTCTTCAGCCCGGCCACGGCGGCGGCGATCGACTCGAGCGAGCTGGAGACCCGCGGCGCGCCGATGCAGTTGATCTTGATCCCGACCACGTCGTCCGGAGAGAACAGCGAGGACCAGGCCGCGGCGGCCGTCCCTTCTCCGGTCAGCGCCGTCATCCCGGCCTCGAAGGAGCGCCCGACGGCGGCCGGATTGTACTTGCCGTCGATCAGCATGTCCTTTGCGGCGGCCGACACCACCAGGCTCTTATCGGCTGCGGCCGGGCCGCCGGCTTCCGCCCGGCGCCGAAGCGCCGGAACGCCCAGGGCAGCGCTCCCGGACAGGACCGCGGCCTTTTTCAGGAATTCGCGTCTCGTAGACATAACTCTCCTTTCAGCGCAGCAGGACGCGGCGTCCGTCGACGGCCCGAATCCGGATCGGAATGTCGTAGACCTTCTCGAGTAGCGCCTCGCTCAAAACCGCGTCGGGCGGGCCCGCGGCCAGGACGGCCCCGGCCTTCATGAACACCATGGCGTCCGCGTACTTGAGGGCCATGTCCAGGTTGTGGAGGGTGCAGACGACCGTCTTCCCCGCCTCCCGGGCCAGTCTCCGGACAAGCTCGAGGATCTCGACCTCGTGCTTCATGTCCAGGAAGGTGGTCGGCTAGTCCATGAGCAGGATCTCGGTCGCTTGGGCCAGGGCGCGGGCGATCAAGGCCAGACGCCGCTCCCCGCTCGAAAGCTGGGCGATCGGCCGCTCGGCGAACGCCTCCAGGCCCACGTAGTCCAGGGCCTCCCGCGCCAGGCGCTCATCATCGGCCGAGGGCGTCGCGAACACGGAGAGATGGGCGGCCCGCCCCAGCAGGACGAAGTCGAGCACGGGGTAATTGAAGACCGAGCCGTGTTCCTGGGGGACGAATCCGATCCGGAGGGCCCTTTCCCGGTTCTTGAACCGGACGAGGTCGCGATCGTCGACCATGACGGCCCCGGCCGAAATCGGGAGGAGCGATCCCAGGCACTTGAGGAAGGTCGTCTTGCCCGCGCCGTTCGGCCCGACGATCGCGGTCAGCCGCGAGCGCTCGAACCCTAGGTCCGCGACCCGGAGCCGGAAATCCTTGTAGTCGAAGGCGAGGTTACGGACCCGAATGCTCACAGCCAGACCTTTTTAGCCTTGGCCAGAAGATAGACGAAGACGGGAATGCCCAGAATGCTCGTGAAGATCCCGACCGGAATCTCGAAGGACACGGCCATCCGGGCGACATCGTCGGCCAGCATCAAGAAACACGCCCCGAAGGCGGCCGAGAGGGGTATGACCCTCCGGTTTTCCGCTCCGACGGCCATCCGGACGAGATGGGGACCGATCAACCCGATCCAGCCGATGATGCCGGCGACCGAGGTCGCGGCGGCCGTGGCCAGGGTCGCGACCAGGATGACCAGGATCTTCTCGCGCCGGACGTGGACGCCCAGCGAGCGGGCCTCGGTCTCGCTCATGGACAGGACATTGAGCCGCCAGCGCAGAAGGATGAGAACGCCGGCCGCGGCCAGCATGACCGGCCCGGCCAGGAGAACGTCGCGCCAGGTCGCCAGGGCCAGGTTCCCCATCAGCCAGAAAAAGAGGGTCTGGAGGGCGTAGGGGCTGGCGAAGTAGACGACGAGGGCGAGCAGGGCTTGAAAGAAGGCCGAGACGACGACACCGGTCAGGAGGAGGGGGACGACCGACGACTCCGACCGGCCCGCGATGGTTAAAACGGCGAAAACGGCCAGGAGGGCGAACCCGAAGGCCGCCACCTGGGGCGGAAAACCGCGGCCCAGGAACACGAGCGAGAGAGCGGCCCCGAATCCGGCCCCCGACGAGATGCCGAGTGTATACTCGTTGACGAGGGGATTCTTGAACAGGGCTTGGAGGGCGGCCCCGGACAGGGAGAGTGCGGCCCCCACCATGAGCGCCAGGAGAAGCCTGGGAAGGCGGATGTGGAGCAAGATATCCTTGAAAGCCGGCGGGAGATCGGGATGGCGGGAAGGAGAGATCAGGCCGGCGACGGTATGAACGAGGTCCTTGGGCGGGATCCGGTAGGAGCCGACGGCCAGGGACAGGATAAGGATGAGGAGCGGCAGCAGCACGGCCGCCAGCGTCCAAAATCCCGTCCGCTTAATCAAGGATCCACTCATCGCATTTCAGCATCTTGGAGATGCGGCTGAAGACGCCGTCCCGGCCGTAAAAAGCCTTATAGAGGCGGTTCCCTTCGGCCTCGAACTCGAAGTTTGGGAAGAGGTCGGGATGGAACAGCCGCGCCAGGTAGCGGGTTTCGAGGAGGACCTGGGCCGGGTCCCACCAATGCCAGAAGCCGAAGGTATAAGTGATCCTGCGGTTCCGGACGGCCCGGAGGGAGCGGAGCCGGATATCGCCGAGGATGGAGTCACGGGTCACGGCCCGCTCGGCCGGGAGATAGTTCCCCTGGATGAGGATGAGGTCGGGATCCCAGGCGAGGAGCCGTTCGACGTTGACCACGGCCTCCCTCGTCCCCAGCGCCACCGGCAGGAGGTCGGCGGCCGCGTTGACGCCTCCCGCCTCGGACACGGGTTCGTAGGAAGTGTTAGTCCTGAGGAGCGAGCTGTAGAACGCGAGATAGACCCGGGGTCGGGACGACTGCGGCCGGGCGCCGACTGCGTCGCGGACGACCTTCAACTCGGCGCGGGTGAAACGGATGAGCTCGTCGGCCCTGCCGCGCCGCCCGATCAGGTCGCCGACGAACTCCATCTCCCGGAACAAATTCTCGAAGTTCCCCAGCGAGGAGAAAGCCGCGACCGGCACCGGGATCTTCGCCTCGAGGGAATCGGCCAGCCACGATTCCGAGGGCGAGACGAAGATAACATCCGGCTTGAGATTGAGGACAAGCTCCAGGTTGACGTCCTCGCCCAGCCGGGTCACGAGCGGGAGTTCGAGGGCCTTGGGAAAGACGATGGGGACGGTATGGTCGAAGCGCCGCAGGAAATAATCGACGCCGACGAGTTTCTCTCCAGCTCCGAGGGCGACGATAATCCGGCTGATCTCGGGCTGGAGGGAAAGAATGCGCTCGGCCCGCTCCGGGACGGACACGGTCCGTCCCAGGCTGTCCACGACCGTTCGCCGGCTTTGGCCGGACGGGGCCGGTGACGCCAGCATCAGGACGGCCGCCGGCCAGATAAAAAGAGAAGCGGCGCGTTTACCCTTTAAGGACATTGAGGCTATTATAGCAGGATCGGCTCTAATTCCCAGACGCTGGAAGAGCCTTTCCGCGACCTTTAGTCCTTTTCAAAAACAAACCGGCCGAAGGATTCTGGCCGATGGAAGTCCGGCTTCGGAGAATCGACCGGACTCCAGGCGCCGTAGTGGGGAATCGCCGTTTCGTCGCCGCATTTATAGAAATTCGCCCGGCCCACCAGCCCCGGACGAACCGGCTCGCCGTAGCAGAGCTTGAAGACGCTCAGGGGAAGCCGGTAAGCCAGCGTCCAGAAGGGCGCGCCGTGGGGGCCGTCAACGGGCAGGGAGATGGAAGCGGCGACTTCCATCTCCCTGAGCTGGGAGGCCGAGAACGGGAGCCTGCTCTGCGGGCCCTTTCCGAACGCGGCCAGAACCGTCCCCAAGGCGTTCGCTTCGATGTTGAGGTAGCCCCGTTTTTTTTCGGGAAAAGGATCGATGAACATCTCGACACAGCTGTCCTTCCAGACCGGGTCCTGGAAGCGCCGGTAGCGGAGCCGGACCTTGTCCTCCTCGACCCTGAAATGGACGTAGAGGAACCGGTCGGACCAGCACAGCCGGACTTCGACCCTGGGCTCATAGCCGTTCTTGAGCCACAGGTAACGCTCGACCCGGAGGGCCGGGAGACGGCCGAGCAGGGCCTCCATCCGGGCCGGGGGGAAATCCCCCTCTACTTTTTTGATGCGATATTCAACCATGCCCCCTCAATATTATTCACTTTGCCGCCGGATCGGCCAGGACCCGGACTTTCTTGACCCCCGCGTCCTTTCCGTCCACGGTCAGAGTCACGAGGTAGGTCCCGGGGTCGAGCCGGGTGAGCTTGCCCCGCTCCTCCCAGCTCAGTCCCTCGAGCTTGTCCTGGTCGACCTTTTTGCTGAGGTTCCAGACGACCTTCTGGAGACCCTTTTCGGTCTTGCCCTTGACCTCCTGGATCAGGTTTCCCTCCAGGTCTTTGACCGTCAGCTGGACCTTGGTCGCCGCATTCTTGAGGAAATAGGTGAAGCTCGCCCCGACCTGGGGATTGACGGCCTTGGCGATCTCTCCCAAATCGTTACCGCGGCGGTCGAACATGGTCCACCTGATGACGTCCTCGATATCGAACAAGTGCGCGTCCTTGGCGAAGACGTCGGCCTTGAACTCCTTGACCGGGAAGATATCGGCGATGTAGATCCCGCGGCCGTAAGTCCCGATCACGAGGTCGCGGTCGCGCTTCTGGATGGCCAGGTCCTTGATGATGACATGGGGAGCCGTCGTCGAGAATTTCGCCCAGCTCTTCCCCCGGTCGAGGGACAGGAACAGGCCGTAATCGGTGGCCAGGTAGAGGACCTCGGGATTGTCGGGGTCTTCCTCGATGTCGCTGACCGGGTTGTTCATGCCGCCGCTTATGTCCTCCCAGGTCTTGCCCAGGTCCCGGGTCACGTAGAGGTGGGTCGTATCTTCGTTGTGGGTCCGGTAGCCCGAGTATGCGACGTAACAGGTCTTCTCGTCATGGCGCGACGGGAGCACCCGCTTGACCCAGCGGTCGTAAGGGATCAGGGCGCCCTTGACGCCCTTCTTGGCCTTGCCGTCCTTCCCGTAGAATTGGGCCGTGATGTTCGTCCAGTTGACGCCGCCGTCGGTCGAGAGCTGGAGATTGCCGTCGTCGGTCCCGGCCCAGTACAGGCCCGGCTTCTTGGGCGATTCGGCGAAGCTGAAGATCGTCGCGTACTGGAGGTTCGTCTTCTTGGAGAGCTCGATCCGCTTCTTGTCGGCCTTGGTCAGGTCGGGCGAAACGGCGCTCCAGGTGTCCTTCTCGCCCCGGCTCAGGGAACGATGGACATACTGGGAACAGACGAAGACGATTCCTGGGTTGTGCGGGGAGAGGACGATCGGCGCGTTCCACTGGTAGCGCTGGGGAGGATTGCCGGCCGCGTTCTCCTCCGGGGTGTTGCGGCGGGAGAGGGAGATCGTCTCCCCTGTCTTGAGGTTCTGCCGGCTCGAGTAGCCGAACTGACTCTCGTAGTAGATGTATTCCGGGTTCCACCAGTCGCGGACGACCCAGAAGCCGTCGCCCGAGGGGAGGTACGTCCAATCGGCCGGGAAGACCCCGTTCGGATTCCGGTTTCGGGACGGGCCGATCCAGGAGCCGTTGTCCTGGGTCCCGCCCATGACGTTGTAGGAAATCTCGTCGTCGACCGTGATGTCGTAGAACTGCTGGGCCGAGATCGTCTCCTTCTGGGACCAGTGATCGCCGCCGTCCCAGCTCTCGCTGACGCCGCCGTCGTTGGCGTTGAGGATGTGCCTGGAATTGAGGGGATCGACCCAGACGGCCCGCGAATCGACGTGGACCCCCTTGTTCTCCCAGTTGGGGAACTTGAAGGTCTTGCCGCCGTCGCGGGAGATCACCGTCCGGGTCTCGTGGGCGTAAACGACCTTGTCGTCGTTGGGATCGACCAGCAGGCGGCCGTTGTATCCGGCCTCGACCTGGTTGACGACGTCGCTGCCGCCCGTCATTTTGTACTCGGTCATCGGCTTCCAGGTCTCGCCCTGGTCCTCGGAGCTGTAGACGATGCCGGCCTTCTTGACGGGCTCCAGGAGTCCGAAGGCGCCGCCGTAAAGGAGGCGGAGGGCCGCGCCGTTCAGGGTCCGGTAGCGGAATTTGGTCTGATCAAATTCCTCAGCCAACGCCTCGCTGTCCTTGAACGCCTCCGCGAGTTCCTTGTTGTCTTTGTGGGTCTTGAGCGCCGTGCTCATCACGCTCTTGGCGTTGATTTTAAGCTTGGTCGTGAATTCGGGATCGACGGCCAGCTCGGCGATCTTGGCAATCAGGTCGGCCTCGTCCTTGATCGTCTTGGCGTCATAGGTCGGCTTCTCATTGAAGTCGGCCTGAAGCTTGATTTTAGCGGCGTCCGTGACCATGATCTTGTCGTCCTTGAAGGAGATGCCCTCCGAAGTCCCGAAGAAGGCCTGGAGGATCAAGCGGTTGATCTTGAGGTGCGGGTCCTTCTTCTCGGCATCGCGCTTGACGGTCTTCTCGACCTCGGCGATCTCGTCGAGAATCGTGTAATCCTTGTTCTTGTCCACGGACTTGGCGTAGACCTTGCGGGCCGCGGCCAGGAAGGGCGTCCAGTCCAGGCCGATCGTCTTGAGGAAGGCCCGGTCCTTGACGAGGTCGTTGAGCTTCTTGGCCAGATCCTTCTCGGTGTCGGCCGCCGGGGGCATGAACTTGACGAGCTTGGCCAGCTCGGGCGCGATCTTGAAGGTCTTCCATTTGTTGAAATAATAGCCGTCCTCGAAGACGCTCGTCTCGCCGAACAGGGAGTCCTTCTCCTCCTCGCTCAGGCCCAGGTGGATTTCCTCGTCGATCCGGGCGTAGAGGATGTTGGGATTCTTTTCATAAAGCGTGACCCCGTTCCGGCCCGTCTTGACCTTGGCGTCGGGGAGGCCGTTCGTGAGCGGCTTCCAGGTCTTGCCGCCGTCGGTCGTCTTATAAAGGATATTCCCCTCCTGGCGGTCGATGAAGGTCCAGGTCCGGCGGACATTCTTATAGGCGGCCGCGATCAGGACGTCGGGATTCTTGGGGTCCATGACGAAGTCCGTGACGCCGCGGTCCTTGAGGTCCAGGACGCGGGCCCAGGTCTTGCCGCCGTCCGTGGTTTTATAAAGGCCCCGCTCGCAATCCATGGCGTTGTCGTAAAGCTTGCCCACGGCCGCGGCGTAGACGACGTCGGGATTGCGGGGGTCGACCTCGACCTTGGGAATGAAGAAGCTTTTTTCGAGCCCGATCGGCGTCCAGGTTTTTCCCGCGTCGGCCGATTTGAACATGCCCATGCCGTGATAAGCAGCCCGGGCGTTGATGGACTCTCCCGTCCCCAGGTAGAGGATGTCGGGTTTTGAGGGCGCGATGGCGAGATAGCCCATGCTCATCGTACCGTATTTCTCGAACAGGGGGTCGAAATGGATCCCGCCGTCCACGGTCTTCCAAAGACCGCCGGTCGCGGTCAGGACATAGTAGGTCTGGCTCTGGCCGGGCGGGACGGCGAAGTTTGTGATCCGGCCCGAGAACGGCCAGGGGCCGATATGGCGCCAGGAGAACTGGTCGAAATCCTTGGAGGTCAGGGCGCCCGTCTGGGTATTGGGCTCGGGCTTAGGTTCGACCTTGGGTTCCTGGGGTTGGGCCGGGGGCGTCTTGACCGGCTCCTGCTTTTCCTGGGCGAACGATCCCCAGCTTAAAGCCGACAGGATAAGCCCGGCGCAAAGGACGATTAGTGCAGAATTATTCTTAAGGTGCCGAAGGGGAAGAAATCTCATGAGACCTCCTAAGGAAAATGAGAAGCCCTATTTTAGCGCACATTTCCGGCGCGAGACAACCGACAATTCGGGATTATCTCTGAAGCTCCACGGACGTAAGTCCATGAAGCTTCAGTGGATTTGATAAGAAATCAATTTATAGGCAGAATCTTCTGGAGCTTGTCGCGGGATTCGGGGAAGAGCTCGTCGAGGCCCACCTGCCGCCACTCGGCGTAGGCGGCCATCCAGACGCTGCCCTCCTTGACCCAGCGGATTTCGATTCTGTAGTACTCGCCCGCGAAGCGGACGAGCCTGCGTAAGGCCTGGGCAGCGCCCGACGAAAAGGTGACGTCGGCTTCGAGCGAGGCCTCTTCCGCTTGGAGATCCGTCACCAAGACGCCTAGGACATGGAGGACGATGCCGCGGTAGGTGGCGAAATAATTCTGGATCATTCCCTCGGTCGCGGCCTTGTCGCGCCCCTCGAAGTCCTCGTATTCGTCGCTGAAGACTTCCATGATCGCGGCCGCATCCTCGGCCTCGGCCAGGTCGGTCATGGACTTGAACCGGTCGATGAGCCGCTGCTCTTCGCTGACCTTGCCGCAGGAGACGAGGAAAAATCCTACTAAGGCACAGACGATCGCCCCAACGAATTTCCCTTTAGAAATATTCGGCCGGGCAGGGGACCCTGGCCGCGGCCGGCCGGCGCTCATCCGGCACTCCCTCCGCCGCCCCCTCCCCCGCCCGAGGAGTAATGGGCCGCGCTGGCGCTCGCCTGCTGGATGGAGCTGGACAGGGATTCGATCCCCTTGATCATGTGCTCGATCCCGCCGCCCGAGCCCAGCCAGCGCGAGCCGCCCGCCCCGTAATACCAGGTCGGAACGGCCGCCCGCTTGTCGGGCAGTATGACGGGCAGCATTTTAATGATTTTCTTGGCGCTCCCGAAAACGATCCCGAACACGAGGTAGCGCTCCCAGAGCTTATAGGCCTCGGGCGGAGCCTCCTTGAAGTCGGAGAAATCGTGGAGGAAGCGGCGCAGCCCCTTCCAGCGCTCGTTCTCATCGGCCCAGGCCATGGCCCGCCGCTTGAGAAACGGCGTCAGCACCAGGATCATGATCAAGGCGATCGGGTTGAACAGAACGATGGCGATGGGCAGGCTCACCGCCAGGAAGATATTCCGGGCCCGGAGGCTCTGCGGTTCGATGAATCCGCGGAGCTTGGCCTCCTCCTTGACCTTGGACGTCCAGTCCTTGTACCACTTCTGAAACTCGATAGGTTTCTTCTTAAGGTAACGCTTGAGGTCCTCAAGGTCGACCTGGGTCCCCGGACGGCCCGCCCAGCCGGGCACGCGCTCGAAGAAAAGCTTGAGATAATCGCGTTCGAAGGGAAGGAGATGTCGGTCCGCATCGACATCCTTCTTGAGCGTCGCCTTGGTCGTGATGGCTTCCTTGGAGCCGAACAGGCCGTGTTTCTCGGTCGGCCGGTCCTCGAGCTCGACATAGCCGCGGCGGGCCAGGTCGAACAGGGTCGCGGTGAACGAACGAGGCGTCGGATAGCCGTACCCCATTTCGTGGAGCAGGACTTCGACCAGGGCGGGCGGAAGCTCCGATGGAGGTTCGCGCCAATACTCGGAAATCCCGCCGAACTTGTAATCGCGGCCGACCCGGTTCCAAACCTTGATATAAACCGCGAGCCAGATGAGCGGGCCGATGATGAGCCAAGCGATATAGGCGACGGCGATCGTCCCGAACAGACGCCTGTGCCGCGCCCGATCCTCGGCCCACCGTTCAACGCGTTTGATCGTATCCTGGACGAAGCGGGCTTCCTCGGCCTTGATCGACTCGATGGTCCGCCCCGTCCCCGGGACTCCCTCGACCAGCCCTGCCGGCCAGATCATCCTGATCTCGACGGACTGCCGGGAGGGAACGTCGAACGCCGTGAAGCGGGCCGTCCGGAGGTCCACGATCACGGCCCACCCCGAGAGCGGCCCGTGTCCGTAGACGAGGAGGTCGTCGCGGGATGGGACGTCCCTGGGCAACGAGACCTCGATCGAGACCTTGCGAGCGGGCTTGTCCCAACCGCTCCCGATCGGCTGCCAGTAAAGCTCGGTCAGCTCCGGATAAGAAATGACGCCGCCCTTTACAATATAGCGGATGTGGAAAGTCCGGCGCTCGTTGCGGGCCGAGTAATACCATTTGGCCTGGAACGCCCCTTTCTCCATCCCGGTTTCGAGACGGAGCGGCGTCCCTTGTTCGTCAAAGACCTTGAATTCCTCGATCGAAGCGTCGTAAAGGTAGCCTTCGCGGTCGACCCGGAGCGGGATCCAGAGCGCCGCCCAGGAGAACCGTCCTCGGAACTCATAGGTCCGGAATTCGTCAACCGCGAATGAGCCGTCCTCGCGGACGTCGATCCGGATCCGGACCTCGGGAAAATAAAAGTTCTTGGTCTCGGCAGCTAAGGGACCGGCCAGGCCCGCGAATAAAACGGCCAAGCCGACGGCCGCCGCGAACTTACCGCTAACGTTGATCCGTGCTTTCATGGTCCGCCCTCCTAAGAGCGCCGGCTATCGGATATTCATACGGATCATTTCAGGTAGAGTTCGATGACCGGGACCTCGATGGCCGGTTTCAAAACGGGGAGCCGTAAGATGACCGCGTTGCGGGATTTCTCCTCGCGCTCGCCCGCCATGAAACCGGACGCGTCCGTCTCCTCGCTGAAGCGGACCTCCGAGGCGTCGCTCAGAAGCTGGGCGTACTCGACGCGGCCCGCGAATCCGTCGAGGGAAAGGACGCCCATCGGCCACTCGAGGACGTGGACGTAAAGGCGCTTGGCCTCCGGATTCCAGGTCAGGAGGCAGTTGGCGGGTTTGGGGAACTCGGGCGGGGCCTGGGTACAGCCGTAGATCGAGCGGCCGTGGAGCTTCAACCAGCGGCCCATCCCCTCGAGCCGTTCCAGGGCCCGGTCGTCGAAGGCGCCGCGACCGGTCGGCCCGACGTTGAGGAGGAGGTTCCCGCCCTTACTGACCGTCTCGGCAAGCATGACGATAAGCTGGCGGACGCTTTTCCAGGTCGCCTCGTCCCGGTGGTAACCCCAGGAGCCGGAGAAGGTCTGGCAGGTCTCCCAGGGGACGCGCTTCCCGTCGACCGTGACCCAGCCCCGCGGCATGAACTGCTCGGGCGTCCGGTAGTCCCAGCCGCCGGGGACGTCCAGGAGGTCGAGCCGGTCGTCGACAATGATGTTGGGCTGGAGCTCGCGGATCATCTTGATCAGCTTCTCGGACTGCCAGTCGGCGCGGCCCTTGCCGTCCGGGCCGGGGAAGGAATAATCCATGAACAGGCAGTCGATCGGGCCGAACTCGGTCAGGAGCTCGCGGACCTGGTTGTGAAGGTATTCGGCGTACTTGCGGACGTCGCGGTTCTTGGCCTTCTCGCGGAACTCGGCGTTTTCGGCCATCGGGTGGTACTTGTCGACCGGATAATCGGGATGGTGCCAGTCGAGCAGGGAATGGTAGAACCCGACCTTGATCCCTTCGTCGCGCATGGCCTTGACCAGGGGCTTGAGGAGGTCCTTGCCGTAGGGGGTCTTGGTCGCCTTGTAGTCCATGTACTTCGAATCCCAGAGGCAGAAGCCCTCGTGGTGCTTGGTCGTGACTACGAAATACTTCATGCCCGCGTTCTTGGCGGCCCGGGCCCAGGCGGCCGGGTCGTAGAGGTCCGGGTTGAAGTGGTCGAAATATTTCCGGTAGTCCTCGTCCTTGATCCGCTCGTTCCGCTTGACCCACTCGTGGCGGGCCGGGAGCGCGTAGAGCCCCCAGTGGATGAACATCCCGAACCGGGCTTCGGTCCACCATTTCATCTTATCGGCGGCCGGAGCGGCGGGAGCGGCCGACGCCGGTTTGGCCTGGGAGGTTTGGGTCCGGACCGCGGCCGGCTTGGCGCCGGACACGCGCGCCGCCAGCAGCACAAACACGACGGCCAGGGCCAGACCCCAGCCCGACGCCGTCCATTCCTTTACCCCTGAAATTTTCCCCATGATGACTCTCCTTTCCTCAGGAAACCTGCATGCCGTTCAAGCGGAGAATATCAATTCAAAAGATAGGAGTCAACTCGCGGCTCAACGACCTTCGGCCGCCTCGCACGCTCGCATTCTCGGGCGGGGCATGGACCCCGCCCTTGACCAAAGGGTTGCTGCGCCCCTTTGGAATCCCAGCCAAAGGTTCCCACGCGGCAAGCCGCGGGGC
>JALHUR010000120.1 GCA_022867325.1 Candidatus Aminicenantota bacterium
CGGTTTCCAAGGCTCGGGGATGGATTCACTCACCTCATCCTGACAGGATCCGAGGCCTCGATCGGCCTGGAGGACGGCCGGAACCTCCTCAAGGCCGAGTTCGAACGATCTTACAAGGGCGCAGAAATGCTTAAACTGGCCCTACGTTCTGTCCCCCGGGACACGGAGTCTATCCGTTCCATCGTTCCGGCATTTTTAGGAGCCTGAAGACGCCCCAAAATTGCCTCTAGGACGGGAGTGGAAGTTCCAAGTATCATCAGGAATCGGCGTCATCGATCATGAAAAAAAACTCTATCGGCAATTTTAGGAAGATGTCTTTTTTCTTGACAAAGAAGGCGAATATCTATTTAATGGGGCTTACGATGGCCTTTGGAGCTGGGCTTTTTCCAGAGAGGAGGAATAGATGAAAAACAAGAAACTTTTCTTTTTTCTGCTTATCCTTGGCCTGATCGCCCTGACGGTCAACACCTATGCCGAAGTCACGAAGCTTAAGAGCATCGGGCAATACGCGTTCGCCCCGGTCAAGGGCAAGATTTCGGACCAGGAAGCCATGAAGAGCATCGTGGACCGCTACGCCGCGGACATCAAGCTGGGTTTTGACATGGCCGGTTACGGCGACCTCTATCTTCCCTTCCTGGACCAGATGAAGACGGCCACATTCTCGGACAGCACCTGGGCGGTGGGCGATCGCGTCATGTGGATGCTCTTCAGGAATCAGGGCAAGGTCAAGGTGACCAAGGAGATCGAGTGGGCCGGCAAAGCCCCGCTCGAGGTCTTCGCCGTCGACGTCACGAAAGATGACAAGATCTACCACTTCATCATTCCCAAGCCGTGTGGCAACATCGGCCTCAAGAACATCGAAGATGCTCCCCCGCCGCCGCCGGTCTATAACCTGGCGGTTACGCCGGAGAAGGCTAACCTCAACGAACCTATCACCATCGACATGAGCGGCAGCAAAAATGCCAAGGGCATGGTCGTCGACGTCCTGAACGCCAAGGGGGAGAAGGTGGCCTCCAAGACGCTGACGCCGGAATCTCCCAAGGCCCAGATCAAGCTCGACCAACCGGGCGAGTACGTTTTAAAGCCTAGGTCCCTCGACCAGCAGGATATTGCCCTCGCGAATACGGCCAAGGTTAGTGCGTACATCAATGTCCCGCCCATCTGCAAGCTCCAGACCTCCTGCCTCTCTTGCAAGGATTACGTAGGGCGGCCGATCGCCTTCGACGCGTCCGGTTCCACGGATCCGGACGGCGAGATCGTCAAGGCCGTCTTCGAGATCACGGACGCGGAGGGCCATGTCGTCGACACCTTCACAAAAACCGAAAAGCCCCTGCTGTGGGAGAAGACCTTCCTGAAGGCTGGCGTTTACACGGTTACGGTGACGGTCTTTGACAACGCCGGGGCCGTTTCCCCCGCCTCGGACGCCTGCCGCGTGTCCTTTGAAGTGACCGAGAAAAAGCTCCTCTGGTTGCTCGAGGCCGGTCCCCTAATGGCGCGAGGGACCTACCAATTCTACGGCTTCATCAGGGGCGGCATCTTCTACTGGCTTTCGCCAGACAGGTTCAGCTTCGTGGCGTCGGCCGGCGGCGCCGTCCCGGTCCAAGGAGAACCATGGAAATTCATATTTCTGGCCAACGCTCTGGTCAACGTTCACACGGGACCGATGTTCATCGGCGGCGGCCTAGGCTACAGCTCGAAGGAACAGAACACCCGGAAGTCCGGGTTGGACGTGGTCGGGAACATCGGGATCGATGTGTTAAACAACTGGACCAGCACGGGCTCGATCTTCTTTGAGTTCAGGAGCCCGCTCGGCAGCAGCCGCTCGTTCGCTAAGCACCACAAGTTCGCCCTCGGATTCAGGATGGTGTTTTAAAGATCATTAGTCAGGGCAAACGTTGAGGCCGGAGGGTTCACCCTCCGGCCTTTTTTATTAAGGACATGGACCCAAGGTCGGATTTCGACGACCCAGGTGTTAGGGGAAAAGGGGCTCGGCCTATGAGGCGAGCTTTCCGAGTTTGGCGAGTTCTTCGTTGTAGTATTTCCGGTAGAGGATCTCCCACTCCCGGCTGCCTTCTTCGATGGCCTTCTTCTGGGAGTGGATCTTATCCACGGCCTTCTTGTCGAGAGCGCCGTAGAGGTTCATCTCCTCTTCGATGGACTTCAC
>JALHUR010000121.1 GCA_022867325.1 Candidatus Aminicenantota bacterium
CCATTCGGGAACGGCGACGCCCTTCGGATTCCTGTTTTTCGGACAATCCGCCTTTCATCCGGAGATCCCCGAGCAATTCTACGTCGGCCTGGCGGCCCTGCAGGGGTTTACCCCCCTGCCGCTCGTCGGCCGCATGGCCTCCGAGCGCGGCCGCCCCTACGTCCACCTAGAGACTACAGCGCCGCGCCGGGGCCTGGGCGTGAACACCAACGACCTGCCGATCTGGAAATATTCCTACGTCACCTCCGATTACGCGCTCGGCTCCTCGACCGGCGATATCAGCGACGTCGAAAACCATCGCTGGGATCTGACCTGGGTTTCCGAGCGGGACGGCTCCACCCTTTTCTTCATCAACCCCTTCTTTTCCAAGTCCCACCTTTTGAGCTATTTCGCCGACGACCCGGACAAGATCGTCGGGAACATCCTCAAGCAGCGTCCCTACGCCGACGATCCCGACAAATGGATCGAAGGGTCGCCCTATGAAGAGCTTTCTCAACAGGAGAACACGCTGATCGCTCTCTACGATATCCCCGCCGCGGAAACGTTTCGCCACGGCAACGGCTTTTTTTCAAAAACCATCGACCGGTGCGAACAGGATCCGGCCGGTTGGATCTTCGGCCGGGCCGACGGCGTCTATTTCGCCGTCAGGCCGCTGACGCCCGGCGTCTGGCACGAAGAGAAGGATCACGATCGCCTGACCCTAAGCGATCGGCGCACGGGCGTCGTCCTCGAGGCGGCGCAAAAATCCGAATATCCGTCGTTCGCCGCCTTCAAGGACAAGATAAAGGGAAACGCCCTGCGGATCGACCTCGACCGGCTGCGCGTCGCCTACACCAACAGCCGGGGCGACCGCCAGGATTTCCAATATCCCGACCGGAGGCTCCTCAACGACAAGCCGGTCCTCTTCGATCAATGGCCGCTCTTCTCGGGCCCCTTCATGGAGGCCGAAAAGGGGACAAAGATCGTCGTGATCCGGGCGGGAGGCGAGTCGGTCATCCTTGATTTCAACGACTTCTCGATTCGCTTTCGGGGGACGACGGCCGACACCGGAATCCGTTTCCCGGCCCGCTAACCCCGGCACCCGCTCCACAGGGACTGCGCGGGATCGGGCTTGAACGTCCCGGCGCTGGCCTCTTCGATCATCTGGGCGACCAGTAGATTCCAGCTCACGAAGTCGGGCGCGGCGAGCGGCGCGCCCGTCTCGGCGTGGTAGTTCTCGTGCATCATGCCGTTCGCCGTCAGGTCGGCCAGACAGAGCCGGCTGACCCGTTCGGCGACCGTCAGGGCCGCCTCCGGATAGCCGTAATGGAGGAGGGCGTGCATGGCCATCCAATTAAAGTGAGGCCAGATCGGGCCCTGCCAGTTCGAGTAGGGCTTGATGACGTTCTCGTTGTTGTAGGAAGGCTCGTCGGCGGCGACCGACCGGATCCCGAAGGGAGACCAGAGCTTGGCCGGATCGAGGACGTAGCGATCGATCATGGCCCGGGCCTGCTCGGCAGAAGCGAGCCGGGCCCAGAGGGGGATCAGGTTGCTGTAGGTGACGCAGCGGATGCGCGCTCCTTCAACCGCATCGTAACTGTAATAAGTAGAATCGGCCGGATCCCAAAGATGGCGGTTCACGGCATCGGCCAGTGCGCGGGCCCGTTCCCGAAAAGCATCGGCCTCGGAGGGCTTCCCCAGACGGCCGGCGATTATGGCCATGGCCCTATAGTCGAGGACCATGAAGCCGTTGACGTCCCCGGCGGCGATGCTGTTATGATAACGGCGGACCAGGGTCGGATTGTTATCGGCCCCGGATTCGATACTATCCCACCATTTGACGAGCCCGGTCGCCCTGTCGCTCATCATTCTCTCGCGGTAGGTCACACAAGCCGACATCTGATCCCAGACGGGCCCGATCCAGCCGAAATCCCCGAGAGCGATCGAGGCGTAATAAGCCGCCTGTCCCATGAGCGGCTTGATGTGGTAGAGGCGCGCGTCGCGGCCGGCCCAGGGTCGGATCCCGCCCGGCGTCTGCCCGTCGGGCTCGGTGTGGCGGAGGAAGTTCAAGCACCAGTTCTTGAGGTAGATCCCGTCGGCCTTGTCCGCGGAGATGAGATGGAGGCCGACGAAGAAGGCGTCCCAATCCCACTGCTCCTCGTAGACGCCGCTGGGAACGATGTAATCGTAGGGAAGGGCGCCGTTGGCGCGGCGGAGAACGCGGCTTCGCAGAGCGCCGATCCGTTCCCGGGCGTCGGCGGCCAGTTTGTCGAGTTCGGATTTTGCGGTTGTCATTGGATCACTGCCGTTCGCAACTCATAGTCGGCAAGGACTATAGTCTCGGTACCCAAAGAAAGTCAACCCTTCGACACTTCTATGATGGCGAAACGCAAGCCCCCCGCGGCTTTTCTTTTTTCTTCATCTTCTTTCCTTCTTATGGCTGCCTCGGTTTCTTGAACCACCCTTCTATCCGCGCCTCTGAGCGCACTGTAATATC
>JALHUR010000122.1 GCA_022867325.1 Candidatus Aminicenantota bacterium
AATAGCGAATTCCCCGCTTCGGGGACAGGCAGCGGTTTCGCAGTACTCATGAAGCCGTATTAACGGCTCCATGGGTGCGCTCCAACGCCTGCAAAGGGTAGATCCCACGGACGTGAGTCCGTGGAGCTTCAGTAATAATTCCGGGATTCTCATCGGTGGAGGAAGCAGCGTTCGCAGTCCACTTCTCCCGGCTTGCGGGTGACCATCATGGCCAGGCCGAGCTGGTCGGCGCGGTCGATGACCTCCTGGTCCTTGACCGAACCCAGCGGATAGATGATTCCGGTGATCCCATGTTTCGCGGCGAGCTCGACGACGTCGAGAAAGGGCATGAAGGCATCCGAGGCCATGACGGTCCCCTCCGGGCCGTAGCCGCGCCTCGAGAGCCGTATGGCGTCCTCGGCCGAATCGATCCGAGAACGCTGTCCGGAACCGATGCCGTGGATCTTGTCGGCCGTGCCGATCACGATCGCGTTGGACCGCGTGAAGCAGGCGACCGTCCAGGCAAACAGGGCCGCCCGGACTTCTTCCGGGGAGGGTTTCCGTTTGGAGACGACGTCCACGAACTCGGGGGACACGATCCTCGAGTCGAACCTCTTCTGGACGAGGAGGCCGCCCACGACGCGCTTGAGCTCAAGACCGCTGTCGACGACCGGCTCGGTCAGCGGGGCCTTCATCCGGACGATCCGCAGGACCTTGCGCGTCGCCAGGATTTCGAGCGCGTCATGGTCGAATCCCAGGGCGTAGACGACCTCGACATTCCGGACGCTCTCGACGAGCAGCCGGGCCAGTCCGGCGTTGACCGTGAAGTTGAAGACGTCGACGCTCCCGAAATTCGAGAGAGGATCGCACTTCCAGGCCCGTTCGAAGGTCTCCTCGGGGCCGTCGCCGGCCGCGACCCCGGACGGCATCTCGTGTTTGACGATGACACACAGCTTGCGGTTCCCGACGACGATGCCCAGCTTGCGGATGATCCTCTGCCCGAGGTCCATATCGCCGACGTTGATGTAGCTGAGACCCTTGGTCCCTTCCTGAAGGATCTCGATCGCCGCCATGGTCGGGCCCGAAACGCCCTCCTCGGCATAAAAGGCGGCCGGATAGCCGGGATTCTCGCCGTAGCGCATGGAAATCTTCTTGACGAAGCGCCCCTCTCCGACGGTGAGGCTGTCGGGGAACTCCTCCTTGACCTTTGTCGAATACTGTTGGCGGGCGGTTTTGTCTGTCTTGTCCATGCGCTCAGTCCTTTCCTTCATGGCGGTTGATGATGGAGACCGCGGTCGCGCCGAAGCGATCGTCCTCGACGACGACGCAGGCGGCGGCCACCCTGAAATCGGAAAACCCTTTGGCCGGAGCGAGGGCGGCATAGAGGGCTTCGGCGAGGTCCGCGGCCGAATCCCCGCGAAGCTCGACCTCGGCCGGCGGCCCATCCCAAGTCGGAAGCGGATTTCGGTTCGGCCCGGCGTAAGTGGCGATCATTCGGCCCCGGCCCGGCTCGAGCGGAAGCTCGAACACTGACCGGCGGGCTGCGCCGTCCTCCGCCCGCCGGACGATGTGGAGGGCGGCCCCCCCGCCGGCAAGAAGACAGCCGCTGATCCGGGGGGTAAAAATGGGAGCGTCGGGCTCGAACTCCCATTTGGCCAGGACGCGGCTCAGGAATTCGCCCGAGCTCTCGCCCCGGGCCGGGGGCACCGCGATGTCCCCGGTCTGGCGTCCGTTGGAGACGGCGACGCCGCCCGGAAAGAACAGGACGGCCGGATAGACCAGGAGATCCGGATTTCCCGTTTTGAGTATTTCATCGTCGGTCGGTTTCGTCCAAATCCCGGGCCCGTCCCGCTCCAGCTTCCGGGCCTGGCTCGAGGGCGAGCGGCCGGTGACCGCGTAGAGAACGGCGGGCCGTCCCGACCGGGTCAAGCCCAGGATGATCAGCCGTCCGGGATATTCCATCGAACTCAGATTCTCTAACCCTGTGCTCATGCGCAACCTTTCATCGTCATTTTGCCATCCATTGATATCACAAGAAAAGGCGGGACTCAAGGCTCTCCGATGACGATGGATCCGCTCGCTGCGTTGACTTCGCTGAGGCTTAAATTATAATATCTTCTCATTCAAAGGAAAGCGATTGTCATAAAGGAGGATTTTGAATGAAACAAGGACGCTGGCTGGGAGTCTGCGTTTTCGCGGCCATCTCTTTATTGAATGCCTGCGTTGAGCTGTCCGGAGATCATGCTATCGTTTTCGAGTTCGACATCACGAGCGGCGCGCCCTACATAACCCTCATGAAAATCAGCCCGACCTGTCCGAGCACGATCGAAATGAAGAAAGGCCCTTATCAATTTCAAGGCAACCTCAATAAGTCCTCCGGATCGGATTCCGCCGGGCCCGTCTCCGAAGCGTTCCCGCAATACCTGTATATAAGGCTGGTCAAAATGACGCCCGCGGCCGGCTCCCCCCCGGGACAGGACCGGGCTACTCAAACTCAGGACATCCGGCTCAAAGTCAACCCATCGACTCCCCGGCATGAATGCCGGGGCTTGCTCAGGGTTAACCCTGAGCCTCGCTTCTCGTCCCCGCCTTTAAAGGCGGGGCTTAGCGTCGGCGAACGGGTCAACTCGACGACCGGCGATATCGCCAAACAGCAGGTCACGATCGCCAAGGACATGATTCTCGACCCCCAAAAAAATGAATATATCCTGATTAAAATGCGCGCCACCGGAGGATCGATCAAAAACGGCGATCATCTGTGGCTCACTTATTGGAATGACAATGTTGGACGTCCCGGGCCGACCGGACGCTGAAAACCGTATGACGCGGCCCGTCCCGGATCCCTGTGACAAGGGAGCCGGGTTCGGCTCCGATTTCGTCCGCGGGCGAGGCAAGCAATGAATAAGATCAACGAATTTCCAGAGATCATGTACCGGGATCACGAATTCCTGGAATCGCTCGAGGGACGAACCCTGCGGATCCTGAGCGAATATCTCGGCCCGATGTCCAAGCTCGACCGGATGAAGATCAACAGCACAATCCTCTTCCTCGGGTCGGCCAAGGCCGATCCGGCCAACCGGGGATCCCTGTTGACCCGCTATTATTGGGAAGCCGAGGAGCTGGCCTACCGCCTGGCTAAATGGGCCATCCCTCTCAAGCCCAAGGGCAAGAATTTTGTCATCTGCACGGGCGCCGGGCCGGGCATCATGGAAGCCGCCAATCGCGGCGCGGCCCGGGCCGGGGCCAAGACGATCGGGATGAACATCTCGCTCCCCCAGCCCCAGAGCCCCAACACCTACATCACGCCCGACCTGGCCTTCGCCTTCCACTATTTCTTCATGCGGAAATTCTGGCTCGTCTACAAAGCCAAGGCCGTCCTGGCCTTCCCGGGCGGGTTCGGGACGCTGGATGAGTTCTTCGAGATCCTGACCCTGATCCAGACAAGCAAGATCTCGAAAAAGGAGCTCGCCCTCGTCCTCTACGGCGAAGACTACTGGCGCGAGGTCCTCAAGCTCGACGTCCTGGTATCGAACAAGGCGATCGCGCCCGAGGACCTTAACCTGTTCACGTTCTGCAATTCGCCCGACGCGGCCTTCGCCCTCCTGAAGAAAAAACTCAAAGCCATGCTTTAGCGGATCGGTCCATCCCCGGGCCTGCGACGGATTTCGCGGCCCGGAGTCACGACGACGATGGGACGGGATTGTTGCCGGCGGAACGAATGCGTCGTATTGACCCCGGTCGGCGGCCGGCGCTATAATCCTTTGGCAAGGGATAGGATTGAACCGAACTTGAGTTGAGGGAATAAATCATGTCGCAACACACTCATCTTCCGTCCCTAAAATCATCTCTCCGCGCCCCCTTCTTGGTTCTCTATCCGGTTTTTTTTATCGGAGCTCTGGGGATCGTATTATCTATGGCGGGAGCGGACCAACCGCAGACAAATGTCGATCAGCGCCAGGTTCTCAAGCACGAGGTAGTCGTCGCCGTCAAGCTCGTTCAAGTCTATGTCACCGGCAAAGACGGGAAACCGGTGGAGGACCTGACGGCCGAGGATTTCGAGATCAGCGACAACGGCCGGATCGTCCCGGTCGAGCATCTGGAAAGGCACTTCCCGAACGTCTCCGAAGAAATCCTCAAGACGTCTCTTCCGACTCCGCGCATGAACCGCAAGTTCATTCTTTTCTTCGACTTCGCTTTTTGCAACGAGAAGGGCGCTCTCAAAGCCAAGAAAGCCGGCCTCCACTTTCTGGCGAGCGAGCTTCGCCCCTCGGATGAAGTCGCTCTTCTATCGTACACGGCGGGGCGCGGACTGATGCTCCACGAATTCTTGACGACCGACCATCAGAAGATTCGCCGGATCGTGGACGGATTCGGGCTGAAAGACATCGCCGGCCGGGCGGAACGGCTCACGGAGTTCATGTTTAAAGCGGACCCGGACCTGTCCAGAGAGGACGAAGAGGACAAGGTTCTTTTTTCTTGGTTTGATGCCCGGCCTAATCCGCGAGTCGGGGAAATCCGCCGATTGGCTTATACCGATCAAACCCGCCGTTTCTTCCTGGTCCTCAATAACCTGGCCAAGGCTCTCCGCAGCGTCCCCGGATATAAAAACATCGTCCTTTTTTCGGCCGGTATCGCCCGGCAGATTCTCTACGGGAGAAAGGGAGGGGTCAGCGTCGGGGAGTGGCAAACGCCCGAACAGCTCGCCCAGCAGCTTGCCGATTACGACGAAGCCCAGGCCGACAGCGGCCTCCGGAATGATCTCAGCCTCGCCCTCAAGGAATTCAAGGCCTCCAACTGTCCGATCTATGCCGTCGACGTCTCCCGAGTCCAGGAAGAGGTCGATGTCGCATTTTCCGGGGGATCGGCCTCCGCGGCCAGTGAAATAGCGGGAGCGGACTCCCTCAGGCAGGTCGCCTCCGACACCGGGGGGAAATACTATGCGAGCACGGTCGACGCCAAAGCCTCGATGGACGACATCAAGAACGTCACCGGGGCTTATTATATCCTCGGCTACACGATCGACGAGCAGTGGGACGGGAAATTCCATAAGATCAAAGTCAAGGTCAAAAGAAAAGACTGCGAGGTCCAAACTCAGGGCGGGTATTTCAATCCCAAGCCCTTCTCCAAATACTCGAGCTTCGAGAGGCTCCTCCATATGATCGACCTGGCGCTGAACGAGAATCCCCAGTTCCAGATTCCCCATGAGGTCGGTCTGGTCGCCCTGCCCGTCCTCGTCAAAGGCTGGTCCCAGGTCGCGGCCTTCACTCGAATCCCTGAAGACCTGGCCGAGGACGTCGTCGGGAAGAAGTCCGAGGCCTTATTTCTTGTTTTTGACGGCAAGGGAAACATGGTCACCCTGAAAAACTACCGTTTAAAAATTCCCGAGGACGCCAAGGGCAGCCTCATTCCCTCCTTCCTGGTGCCCATCCAGCCAGGCCGCTATTCCTTCCGGATGGTCATCCGAAACATGGAAACCGGAAGAGGCGCCCGCGGCTTTACGACCCTGATCGTTCCCGAGGCGCCGCCGGCATCGGTCAGGCTCGACCCGCCTCTCCTTCTTACGGCCGATCGAAACGCCCATGACATCGGAAGCTCTTCCCAGGCGACGCTCTCCTCCCTCTACGCTTATGACCGGGATTCCTATGCTCCCCTCTCGGGAGGCATTCCTGCTGGAACGGGAAAGCTCTATGCCGCCCTGCGCTGCAGCAGAGGGAGCGGGACCTCCGAAATGGAGTTTTCGGTCTCCCTGAGCGAGGAAGGCTCCCAGGTCAAGACGGACGTCCCCTTCACGGCCATCGGCCGCTCCGTGGACGGCGATACTCAATTCTGTTTGCTCGAGCTGACGCCGGCCGTTCCCAAGCCCGGACGCTATCAACTCCACATCAGCGTCCAAAAAACCGGCAGCGGGGAGAGCGCCTCGACGGCCTCCGTCGTCACGTTCAAATAGAGAGGGAAGACAACATCTACCTCGCCCGGCCGAAATCCGGCAAGGGCGCGGAGACGAAGTGTCGTTTCTCGTCCCCGCCTTTAAAGGCGGGGCTCCGATTTTAAGCCCCGCCTTTCAGGGCGGGGTAGCGTCGGCGAACGGGTAAAAAGATCGTTTTCGGCCGAGCTCAGCGAACCGGGCGGAGCGGGGATTCGGGACCGCCCGTGAATCCCAGGGCAAACAGGGACCTGGTCCCCCCGCTCCCCGAGAAGTAGATCATCCCGTTGGCGACGGCGACCTGGGTCGTCGCGTCGGCCTCGTGGCCCAGCGCGTACCGGAACAGCCGCTTCTTGTTCGTTTCGCTGATCGCGTAGAGATTCGTGTCGGACAGGAAATAGACGACCCCGTTGGCGACGCTCGGGCTGAGGATGGCGCCGTAACCCTGGTATCTCCATACCTGAGCGCCGTTCTTGACGTTGGTGGCGAAAAGGTAGGGGTCGGTCGGAACGTAGATGATGTTCTTGGTCGTGTTGCAGGCAACGGCGCCGGTGATGTTCGAAGTCGTGAAAACCTTCTGCCAGACGATCTGCGAAGACGAAATGTTGTAGACGCAGAGAATGCACTTGATAGTCTCCGAAAACCCGAACCCATTGACGTAAACGACGATGAGATTATCGTTGCAGATCGCAAAGCTCTGAATGTCCCAGCCCATATCCGTCGTGGGCCGGGTGTAGTACAGCTCGACCTTTTTGGAGCCGGCGTTGATCCGGGCGAGCTTATCCATATCCATGTGGTTGACTTCGACGACGCCCCTGGCGAAAATCCAAGATCCCTTGAGGAGGACGTAGTTTCCGATAAAGGGGACGCCGCCCATGGTTTTACTTTTATACCAGAGGACCTTCCCCGACTTCCGATGCAGGGCGAAGAGCTTCCCCTCGCTGCTGTAAGAACCCTCGAGAAGATAGACTGTATTCCTCGTCTCGTCCACGGCCGGGATGACCTTGGACAGAGAGGAGATGTTAAAGCTGATCGGCGCCTGCCAGATTTTTTTCCCGGACGAGGCTTTAAGGCCGTAGAGGGAAGATGGGTTATTTCCAGCCAGATAGATCAGGGTTCCATCGGTCGTGATGACGGGCTGGGAAGCTGAATTATTCTCGGAGATCTCCGACTGCCAGACGAAGTCCCCCGTCTCCGCGTCATAAGCGGATAGATTCTGTCCCTGGGCGGTCGTGAAAAGCCTGTTGTTATAAACGGCCGGCGATCCGTAGATGGCCCTGGACCAGTTTTCCTCTCCGATGCTCCAAGCGAGTTTCAAATTCTTGACGTTCTGAGTCGTGATCGTCTTCTCGAGCGCGGCATAGCTTGTCAGCTGATCATCGTACCCGAAATGCGGCCAGTTGAGAGCCGGAATCGCCGCCCGGACGGCCAGAGCGGCCACGAGGCAGACAACGACCGCGAAAACAACGGACTTGGATGATTTCATTCTTCGTCTCCTCCTTCAAAGGCCCAACGCCTTGCCGTACCGGCGGACGACACCACTCCTATCGAAGTGGCTCTATCCCCCGGCACCGTTAAAAAAGTTTATATAACAGAATCCGAACCCGCGTCAATAGCTTTTTTTGCAGAGTAGGCCGGAGCCCTTGTCCCCGGGAACTCAAGAGATTATAATATTATCAAAATCTGATATGAGTGGATTCCCAAGGGCCGCGGATCTTTATCGAAGGCGGATCGCCTTTTGGCTTTCCATTATTTTCATCGTCCTATCCGCTTCCTGCGCCAGGATCCGGGCCGACCTCACCGAGCCCAAATCCGCCGACGGCCACGTCATGACCGGCCTGGCCTCCTGGTACGGACCCGACTTCCACGGCCGTCCGACATCGAGCAAAGAAATCTACGACATGAACGACATGACGGCGGCCCATAGGACCCTCCCCTTCGGGACCTGGGTCCTGGTTTCCAACCTCGACAACGGCCGGAGCGTCGCCGTGCGCATCAACGACCGCGGCCCGTTCGTGGCGGGCCGAATCATCGACCTCTCCTACGCGGCCGCCCGGATGCTCGGGGTCGTCGGCCCGGGAACGGTCCCGGTCCGCCTCGAACTCCTCGACCAAAACGCCCCTCCCCTGTCCGCCCAGCTCTATTCCGTCCAGGCGGGATCGTTCGCCGCCAAGGACAACGCGGAGAGATTGAGGGACAAACTGTCCGGCCTCTTCGGCCAAGTCACCGTCTCGGCCTTCGCCACGGCCGAGCGGACCTACTACCGCGTCCGGATCGGGGCCCGAACCCGGGATGAAGCCGAGGCGATCGCCCGCCGTCTCGCCGACGCCGGATACAGCGTCATGATCGTCGAGGGAGATTGACCCCGGACGTCCAAGCTTCAACGGACGCCGTTGTCAACCCCTCGACTCCCCGGCATGAATGCCGGGGCTTGTTCGGGGTTAACCCTGAGCCCACTCAGCCCCATCCCCTCTAAAGGGGCTGAGTACAAAAGTGTCGCTTCTCGTCCCCGCCTTTCAGGGCGGGGTAGCGTCGGCGAACGGGTCAAATAGATGGGAGGAGACAAATGAAAAAACTGATCGCCCTCGTCTTCCTGGGAATTCCCCTTGTCTTATCCCTGGCCTGCGTCGTCTCGGGGCCCCGCGTCGCTCCGCCCCCGCCGCCCAACGAAATCGTCCCGGCCCGCCCCCAGGCCGAGTACGCCTGGACCTCGGGATACTGGCGCTGGACGGGAGGACGCTATGTTTGGAGCGGCGGCAGCTGGGTTAAACCTCGTCCCGGCTACACCTGGGTTCCGGGCCACTGGGAACACCGAGGCCCGCGTTGGATCTGGCGGCCCGGTCACTGGCGAAGGTTCTGAATTTGAATTCGGGATCCATCCCCCGCCAAGCACGCGGGGCCGGATCCCCTCCTTGTTTTACTTCTTCCGTTCATAAAGATAAGCGCCCTCGATGAGCCTGTTCTTGGTTCCGTCATGGACGGCATACTTGGCGCCGCTCCAGATTGAAGCCGACCCGTATTCCCCTTTTTTATTGAGGGCGTAAAAGTTGAGTCCGAACGTGGGCAAGCCGTCGGCGTCGATCAACCGGGGCTGATAGGCCGTCGTCTTGACGATCCGCTTCAGGGTTTCCAGGCAGGCATTCTCGGGCGAAAGGCCCTGCCGCATGAACTCGACGACCGAAAAACTCCCGCAGTTGAGGATGTTGGCCTCCCCGCGGCCGGTCGAGCCGGCCGCGCCGACCTCATTGTCGATGTAGAGGCCGGCCCCGATAATGGGCGAATCGCCCACCCGGCCCGCAAGCTTGAAGGCAAGTCCGCTCGTCGTGGTGACCCCGGCCAGGTCGCCCTTGGCGTTGACGGCGATACAATTGATCGTCCCGTAGGATGCGATATACGGCTTGAGTTCTTCGGCGACCTTATCGGACTGGGGCGCGATCCAATTATCGCGATCCGAGAGCGTCTCCTTCCATTTGAGCCAGATCTCCCGGGATTTGTCGGTCAGAAGGTTTTCCTCGGCGAAGCCGTGGGCTTTGGCGAAGCGGAGGGCCCCCTCGCCGACAAGCAGGGCGTGGTCGGTCCGCGTCATGACGAGCTTGGCGACCTGGGAAGGATTCTTGATGTTTCGGAGGGCGGCCACCGCGCCCGCCGCGTGGTCCGGTCCGTACATGACGGACGCGTCGAGCTCGACGACGCCGTCCTCGTTGGGAAGGCCGCCGTAGCCGACCGAAGTGTCGTCGGGATCGTCCTCGACGATGTTGACGCCGGCGATGACCGCGTCGAGCGGATTCGCGCCCTGGCGGAGGAGATCCATGGCCTTGGCCGTGGCCGGGATCCCGTTCCCGCTGGCGACGACCACCGGCTTACCCGCCGAGGAGGCGGCGGCTTTCTTGGACTGCCCTCCCAGCAGCCCCTCCGAACCGGCCAGCATGGATGCGGCTCCGACGCCGACGCCCGTCCTCAAGAAATCCCGTCTGGTGAACGCCCGCTTCATTCCGACCTCCTCGAAATTGTTTTCTCGTCCTTAATGACCCGGCTCATTCCTCCGTCTCCAGGAGGAGCACTAAAACGCTGTGCTCCCCTTCCGGGATCTCGAATTCGGCGGTCCTCCCCTTGAATATCTCCTTCTCGACGCCGTCGATCGAGAGCTGGTACTTTCCCTTTTTGAGAAGCTCGATCGTGATTTCGCGGGGTTCGAGGGATTTGATTTCAAAAGAGACCTCCCCCTCCGAGTAAAGAAAATGGCGGAAAACGGCCCCGCCGTCCGCCTCAAGGATATCACGGCCTTCTTCCTGAAGCAAGGTCTCGGATTTGGAAACGCTGACGTCGTAGCGGCGGCCTTGGATCGAGACCCGGATCAAGCGGCCTTTCTTGGCCGGGTCGAGGATGCCGAACCTGAATCCGTCCCAGGGCGCGAAGTCCAGATACTCTTCGAGCGCGGTCAGCGCGAAAAGCGGACCCCGGACGGCGAACCGGTCTCCGCCGGCGTCCCCGCTCCGGGCGTCGAAGGATTCGGGGCTTAACTGGAAGTTCTGCCAGCTCCTCAGGAAGAGAGCCGCGCTCTTATCGGCGAACTCGGACGCGACGGCGTCGAACCCATAGGCCTTGAGACCCTGATAGACGAGGTAGTTCGCGACGGGCTGGATCGTGCCGCGCCAAGCGCCCTGGTCCTTGAAGGCGGTGTCGTCGCGGGAGATGGTCGGGAGGACCGATTCTCCCCAGAATTCGCGGGGATTGAGAAGATGCTTGAGAATACGGAGGGCTCGCTTCTGGTCCGGGATTCCGGCCAGGAGCGGCAAGAAGCTCGAGGCCCCCTTGCGGGTCGAGAAACGCCCGTCCCAGTAGCGGTCGAAATAGAGGCCCTCGCGTTCGTTCCAGAGCTGGCGGTTGACGAGCTCTTTGATCTTCTCGTATTCGGCGAGATAGTCCTCATAGTCCTGTTTGATATTGAGGACATTCGCCATCTGGGACAGGCACCAGGCGTCCAGGGCATACAGGGAGCTGAGGTCGAGGCAGTTCATGGTCAGCGTACCGGTCTCCTCGCTGAACAGGGCGTTGTCCCAGAGCGGGGAATCGGGCTGGCCCGATTCGATGCCGGCCCGGGCCTTGGGATCGATCAATTCCTCCCAAGGCGGAAGCTTGCGGGGGAGAAGCTCCAGGTTGGCGCCCCATTCGAGAAGGCCGTCATT
>JALHUR010000123.1 GCA_022867325.1 Candidatus Aminicenantota bacterium
TCAAAAACCGCGAACGGTTCTTGGATAGGGCCGCCGAGCTGAGCCGGAAATGTCGGAGTATTTCGGTGCGCCCGATTCCGCTACAGGTTTCGCACAGAAATAGGACGATTTTCCGGCACAGGGCGGGGTCGAGGGGCATGACGGATTCGGCCTCCTGGATGATGAGGTGGACGGAGGGGAGCGCTGTCTTCCGCTTCAAGCCCACAAGCGATCTTGACATGGAGTCTACCCGCCGCGGCGTTTTCCCCGATCCGTAAGATTAAGACGCGGCAGGGGACGGCTCTTTCTCAATGAAGGCCCGGCCGCATTTGTGCTATGATATCGGCCAAGGAGAAGACGGGCCATGATCGAGGGTCAGGACGCCCCGGGACGGACGGCGCGGCTCCATTACGGCATGGTCGGCGGCGGACGGGGCTCCTTCATCGGCGACGTCCAGCGCAAGGCCATCGCCATGGACGGCCGGGCCGCCCTGGTCGCCGGCTGCTTCTCGCAGACCTACGAGAACACGCTAGCGACCGGCGAGGCGCTGGGGATCGACCCGAGCCGACTGTACAGTTCCTACCGGGAGATGATCGAGGCCGAGGCGCGCCGCGACGACCGGATTCAGTTCCTGGTCGTGGTCACTCCCAATGACTCCCACTATGACATCGCCTGGCGCGCCCTCGAAGCAGGTTTCCACGTCGTTTGCGACAAGCCGCTGGCGACCTCGAGCCGCCAGGCCGATGAGCTGGCCCGCCTGGCCGCTTCGCGCCGCCTTCTTTTCTGCGTCAGCTACGCCTATTCCGCCTATCCGCTCGTCAAGCACGCCCGGGCCCTGGTCGCCGCCGGCGAGCTGGGAACGATCCGCTTCGTGAGCGCTGAGTACCCCCAGGAATGGCTGGCCACCCCCCTGGAAAAGACGGGCCAGAAGCAGGCCGCCTGGCGGACCGACCCCGCCCGGGCCGGGATCTCGAACTGCGTCGGCGACATCGGGAGCCACATCGAGCACATGGTCGCCTATACGACCGGTCTCCGGATCGACTCCCTGCTGGCGCGGCTCGACCGCTTCGGCGAGGGCCGCGTCCTCGACGACAACGCCTCGATCATGGTCAATTACGAGGGCGGCGCCAAGGGGCTCTTCTGGTGCTCCCAGATCGCGGTCGGTCACGACAACGGCCTCCGGGTTCGGGTCTACGGGACCAAGGGCTCATTCGAATTCGTCCAGGAAACTCCCAACGTCCTCAAGGTCAGCTTCCTCGACCGGCCCGTCATGACCCTCTCGCGCGGCCGCGACCCGATGGCGCCGCGGGCCCAGGCCCTGTCCCGGATCCCTTCGGGCCACCCCGAGGGCTATTTCGAATGCTTCGCCAACATCTACGCGACCTATCTCACGGCTCTGGCCAAGACGCTGGCCGGGGAGCCGCTGACGTCCGACGACTTGGATTTCCCGAACGCCGAGGACGGCGTCCGGGGCGTCCACTTCATCGAGAAATGCGTCGAGAGCTCCGAGAAGGGAGCCGTATGGGTAAAGTTTTGAATTCAAGGGA
>JALHUR010000124.1 GCA_022867325.1 Candidatus Aminicenantota bacterium
CTACCTGATGATGCTCGCCATTATCACCCTCCTCATCGTCTTCGCCGCGACCTGGATCGGCTTCCACCTGGCCAGGGGCATTACGGTCCCGATCGAGAAGCTCGATAAGGCGACCCGGGAAGTTTCGAGGGGCAATCTGGCCGTCCGGGTCGAGGACAGCGCGACCGACGAGCTGGGGACCCTGATCGAATCCTTCAACCAGATGATCAACGACCTCAAGGAGAGCCAGGGGCACATCGCCCAGAAGACGTCCGAGCTCGAGGACCGCAAGGAATACATCGAGACCATCCTCAACAACATCCAGACCGGGGTCATCACCCTCGACGCGGCCGGCCTGGTCACGACCATCAACCCCTCGGCCCGTGACATGCTCGTCCTGTCCGGGCGCGACATCGTCGGCCTCAGCTACCGGGACGTCATGGGGGACCCCAAGTACGCCGAGGTCGTCAAGACGATCGAATGGGGGCTCAAGAACCGCTACCGCCTCTCGGACAAAGAGATCCGGATCAGCGCCAACGGCCAGAGCACGACGGTCGCCCTGGCCCTTTCGCCGCTCCGGACGCCGGCCAACGAGTTCGCCGGGGTCATCGTCGTCCTCGACGACCTGACCCAGCTCATCAAGGCCCAGCGGATCGCGGCCTGGAAGGAGATCGCCCAGCGGGTCGCCCACGAGATCAAGAACCCGCTGACCCCGATCCAGCTCTCGGCCGAGCGGATCATCAAGAACCTCCAGAAGCGGGAGGAGCGCTCGAGCGAGGTCATCCAGGAGGGGGCGCGGACGATCATCCAGGAGACGCGCACGATCAAGTCCCTGGTTGACGAGTTCTCGACCTTCGCCCGGATGCCGAGCGTCCGCCTCCAGCCGGCCGACCTCCACGCCATCGTCGGCCAGGTCGTCGCCCTGTTCGAGGGGATCTTCGAAGAGATCCGCTTCGAAACGCTCCTGGCCTCGGACCTGGCGACCCCCCTCCAGCTCGACACGGAGCAGATGAAGCGGGCCCTGATCAACCTGATCGACAACGCCATCGAGGCCATGAACAAGAAGGGGACGGTCCGGATCGCGACCGCCTTTGACAAATCGGAGCAAATGGTTAGAATAGAAGTCTCCGACACGGGCCCGGGCATCTCGTCCGAGGACCTGGGCAAGCTCTTCATGCCCCACTTCTCGACCAAGAAGAAGGGCTCGGGTCTGGGGCTGGCCATCGTCAGCCAGATCGTGAGCGAGCACAACGGGACGATCGGCGTCGAGAATATCAAGCCGAACGGAGCCAAGTTCACGATCCGGATCCCGGCCTGAACTCGGCGGCAAGCGAGAATCGCGCGCCATGAACAAAGAGAAAATCCTGGTTGTCGACGACGAATCGAACATCCGCTCCTCCCTCCAGGGCATCCTGGAGGATGAGGGCTACGGGATCCAGACCGCCGAGACGGGCGAGGACGCTCTCCGTATCCTCGACAAACAGAACTTCGACCTCCTGCTCCTGGACGTCTGGCTGCCCGAGATGAGCGGGCTCGACGTCCTCAAACGGGTCAAGCAGTCCGACGACCATCCGCCCGTCATCATGATCTCGGGCCATGGGACGATCGAGACGGCCGTCCAGGCGACCAAGCTGGGCGCCTTCGACTTCCTGGAAAAACCCCTCTCCCTGGAGAAGGTCATCGTGACCGTCCAGAACGCCCTCCGGCAGCGCAAGCTCGAGGAGGAGAACGTCGAGCTCCGGGAGAAAACCAAGACCCGCTACCACCTGATCGGCGAGAGCCGCTCGATCCGCAAGCTCCGCGAGGAGATCGGGACGTCCGCTCCCTCGAACGGCCGCGTCCTCATCTCCGGCGAGAACGGGACCGGCAAGGAGTTCATCGCCCGGCTCATCCATCAGCAGAGTCAGCGCAAGGACCGCCGCTTCGTCGAGATCAACTGCGCGGCCGCCCCGGACGAGGTCATCGAGAACGAGCTGTTCGGCTATAACAAGGATCACCACCCCCGCGCCGGCAAGGACAAGAAGGGCAAGTTCCTGCTCGCCGACGGAGGGACCCTGTTCCTGGACGAAATCGGCGAGATGAGCCTCAAGACCCAGGCCAAGCTCGTCCGCGTTCTCGAGGAGCAGGAGTACGAGCCGCTCGGCTCGGCCGAGCCGATCCCGATCGATATCCGTCTGGTAACGGCCACCAGCAGGAACCTCAAGGAGCTCATCCTCAAGGGGAAGTTCCGGGAGGACCTCTTCTTCAAGCTCAACGTCATCCCCCTGGTCATCCCGCCCCTCCGGGAGCGGAAGGAGGACATCCCGGTCCTGATCAACGCCTTCCTCCGCTATTTCGCCGACGAATACGGGAAGAAGCCCAAGACGATGACGGCCCAGGCCGTCGAGGCCTTCCTGAACTACGCCTGGCCCGGGAACGTCAGCGAACTCATGAACGTGATCGAGCGCTTCGTGATCATGGTCGCCGAGCCCGAGATCGCCGCCTCGCATCTCTCGCTCCTGGTCGAGGCCCGCGAGATCGAGTCCGCGCCCGGCCTGGCCGGCGAACGATCCCTCCCCCAGGCCTTGGAGGAATTCGAGCGGAGCTTCGTCCACCGGGTCCTGACCCGGAACCGCTGGGACCTCCGTCGCTCGGCCCAAGCGCTCGGAGTCGAGGAACCGTTCCTCAAGGACAGGATCAAGGCCCTCAACATCACATTCATCGATTGAGGCCGCAGGCCGCCGCGCCATGCCGCTCGAGCAGTCGGAAGCCGTCATCCTTCGGACCTACCCGATCGGGGAACAGGACAAGCTCGTTGTCCTGTTCAGCCAGGACAAGGGCGTGATCAAGGGCGTCGCCAAGGGCGCCCGCAAGTTCGGGAACCGGTTCGGGTCGAGCCTGGAGCCGATGTCCCGCGTCCGGACCTTCTATTACGAGAAGGAGCGCCAGGAGCTGGTCACGATCTCGAACTGCGACCTGATCGAATCCTTTTTCGACGTCCAGAAGGACCTCGACGTCGCCTGCGCCCTGTCCTACTTCGCCGAGCTGATCGAGGAGTTCTCGCCGTCCCGCTCCCGCGACGACCTTCTCTACCGGCTCATTCTGAGTTTGTTGCGGGGGTTCAAAGAGAAGGGCGATGTCCGGCTGCTGAGTCGGTATTTCGAGTCGTGGTTTCTGAGGATCAACGGGTGGCTCCCCGAGTTCAAGCGCTGCCAGAGATGCCATAAGCCGCTGGCCGAGGCGGGCTGGCTGTCGCCGAAGCGGGACGGAGTTTACTGCGGTGCTTGCGCGCCCGAGAAGAGGGACGCCGTCGGGCCCGAGGTATTATCTTTCACGGTCTGGGCTAAGAAGAACCCGCCGTTGACCGAGGCGGGCGCCCCCTTCTCCGTCGAAGCCCTGGAGGCCGTGCGCCGCGCGCATCAGTGCATCATTGTCTTTCATCTGGAGAAGGAGCCGCGCACGATGCGGTTCCTCAAGAAGGGCCCGGATTAGGGAGGGCGCCGCCCGGGTCACCTGTTCAGCTTCAAAACACCGATGTGATCGTTGGCCACCAGGACAATAACGTAATCCTTGTAGACGGCGATCTGCCCGCCGGTGTAGGTGAAGTTGCCCTTGAAATCGCAGACCTTCTTAGGCGCCGAGGGGTCCGCGAAATCAAACAGAG
>JALHUR010000125.1 GCA_022867325.1 Candidatus Aminicenantota bacterium
AGCCCGGATCGGGAGAACTCGATCTCAGGCTTCGCCGTCCCTGGGAGAAGGATGTCTTCATTGGTTCCTTCATCCTGAATTTCAAGGTCCAATAGAGAGGGCATCTAAGGTCGCTGCTCGCGCCCGTTCTCTTTATAGTTATGCAGGTTCGGCGTCCGTGTTGAAACCCAGTCCGTCCCGTTCCAGTAGAGGACCCCACGCCGCAGCTTTTCGAAATAGGCCTTATCGGCCGGGCCGCGGACTTTCCCTTCCCGGAGGGCCGCCGCGCGTTTCTGCTGGAAGGCATGGCTGGTATGGACGTAGACGACGTCCAGGTCGGGGGTCAGCTCGAAGAAGATCCGGCTGAGATCCATGATCAGGCTCAAACGGCGGTTCTGAAGGACATCGATCGATAGGACGCAGTTCACCGGGTATTCGACCTCGTCGAGGTCGGTCCGGGGCAAGAGAAGGTAGTACGTCTCCGATCCGGGGGGGAGATCCCGGCAGGTGTAATCCGGGTTTAACTGGGGAGAGCTTCCTGCGATCCGGTCGGGCTCGAAGACGATCAGACAGCCTTTCCCGAATTCATTGTTCAGCCCGGCCATGAGGATTTCCTCGCGCGAATCTCTATCGATATCCTGGAAGACGACGTCGGAGATGTGGCCGGAGTTCCAATACTCCGAGGCGAGCTCTCCCCGAAGGTTCAGGACGCCGAACCGGCAGGGGAAATTCGGCCGATGGATGGAGATAAAAAAGATCTCGGGCCGTCCGTCCCTGTCAAAATCATGGAGGTCGAATCCCTTGATCCGATAGTCCCGGGCGTACACACTGTCGCCGAACAGGAGCTCCTTCCCGGTCTCAAACTCCCAGAGCAGCTTGCCGCGGTCGTTGAAGCAGAGGAGGCGGCCTTCGTTGAACTCATCCTGGGTTTTAAGGCTCAAGAGGGTTTCGACCTTTCGGTCATTGTCGATGTCTCTCATGATAAGCTGGGGGAACTCGGGCGACTCTCCGGTCCCCCGTTTCTTGATCTGGAACCGGCCTCGGTAAAACGCCTCGTCCCTGAGGTTGAACAAGCCCGTGTTATAGCTCCAGAGCGCCCTACCTTTTTTATTCACGGCGATAAAAGTTGAATCTTCGATGCGAAAGCCCGAGGGAGTCGAACCGGCCCGGGATCCGATCAGGAATGCACCGAATACGGCCGCGGCTATCCCCGACGCCGCGAGGAGGATCCACAGGATCTTGGGACGAAAGAACCGTTGGCGCGAATAACGGGAACGGCCGTCGACCAGGGTGATCTTTTCCCTCATCCAACGGTCCAGTTCGCCCCGAAAGGCGAAGACCCGGGATTTCGAGGCGCCCTCCATCCGGTGGACGGGGAGGCCGAGCTTCTTTTCCCAGCGGAGGCAGGTCCGTTCGTCGCAGCCGAGGTAAGCCGCGATTTCCTTCCAGGAGGCCAGCTTGTCTTCGTACTTGGCTTCGGGCCGGGCCATGACAATTACTTTATAGTCAAAAAGGGGAGGGTTCGTCAAGGCTCGGCGGCCGGCCCGATCCGGCTTTCCTCCCAAACCGACACAATGCGACAAAATACGACAGGATGCGACAGGGGATTGACGCGGCCGTCTTATCGGCATCTACTGAAATCTGAGAAAGGAGGGGTTCCCGCCGGGGAGCCAAGGCGGCGGGGGCCCTCCCCAGAAAGCCCCAGTCTAAAATACCACCACGATCCCCGACAGGAAGCGGTGGGATTTTCCTTGGTCCGCAAAGAACGGATTGGAATGAAATCAGCGGACGAGGACGGCGCTCCGGGGCGGGACGGCCCGCTCCTTGTAGAGCCGTCGGTCGTCCGATAGGTTCACGGCTAGGTCGACCGGACCGGCCGGACCTCCCCTCGACTCGACGAGGTAAAAATCGTCGCCCAGGAGCCCGCGGACGACGGCCCGCCCTCCCCTTAGATCCAGGGCCTGCTTGAGAACGGCCCGGCCCGCTTAGTCTATGAGGGATAGGTCGTCGCTGTCCAGGATCATATTGTCCAGCGCGCCCGCAGCCAGAGCGTAACAGGTCCGTTCGTTCTCGGCGAGCTCGATCTGGCTCGAACGCAACAGGAGGCAGTCCGGGTCATTGAGCCAGAGCGTTTTATGCATGAAGGATCGCGTCAGGGCGTTTTTCAGGGCGAAGTAG
>JALHUR010000126.1 GCA_022867325.1 Candidatus Aminicenantota bacterium
CGCCGTCAACCTGGCCGACGCCTCGGTCGGGCATTATAACGATTACGCCCTCCCGATCGACTCCCCCCCCACCCTCCTTAAAGACAAATCCGAGCCCCCGGCCGGGGACGAGCATGCCGGCGATTCCCTGGCCGACTTCCTGAAAACGTCTTGGAGCTCGGTCGAGAACTACTACGGCTGGACCTGGAGCATCGACGTCAAGCCCGGCTTCGAAAACTACGTCAAACTGGCCGGTTCCTACAGCGGCCTGGCCACCTGCTATTATGTCTACAACATCATGTTCCAGACCGTCCGGAACGAAATCGAAAGCCGCCGGCCCATGGTCTTCCTGGTCGACACGGACGGCAACGGCTCGGCGGACCATTTCGTCGCGGTCCTCGGCGTCCTGACCGAGGCCGGGACGGACTACTTCGGCTGCTACAACACCTGGGACAAATCCCCGCACTGGTATCCGTTCCGCCCGATGAAGGCCGGGACGACCTGGGGCGTTCACAGCGCCTACCTGTTCTTCCTGTCCTACGGTCTCTTCCCGCCCCTCGGATTCAAGGTCGAGCGCTTCGAAAACAATTTCCTTCTTTACAAGGAATACATCAACCGCCTGAGCTGGACGGCCAACCCGGCCGATGAATCCAAAATCCTCCGCTACCGGATCTACCGCAAAGTCAAGGGGGCGGCCAACTCGACCTACCAGCGCCTGGCCGAGGTCGCCTCCACCGCCACGGCCTACCTCGACCGCGGCCTCAAAGCGGCGGACCTTTTCACCTACAGGATCACGGCCATCGACGCCGCCGGCCGCGAGAGCGGTTTCTCGACCGCCGGCAACTGACACCGCAATCGATTCCCCGGACGCATCTCCATTATTTGATTTCCGGAATTCCTGGGACACGATACCGAATCCAGAGATTCGGTTCATGTCCCGGAATTCCTCGCACAGTTCTATCGGCAATTCTGGATTCCGCCGGACGGCCTTGACTTTTGGTGCCTGATAGGTTAAACGTATGAAGACCTTCCCGTCGGACAAACAATGGACAAGGACGACAAAAAGACAACATTATCCTCGTCGAGGGAGGACCTCATGAACGCCAAGATCAACTACGAGGAAATCCTCAAGCTCATCGGCCTCCTGGAGGAGAAAAACCTCTCCCAGTTCGAGCTCGAGGTCGAGGGATTCAAGATCAAGATCGCACGGTCCCTGCCGGCCGCTCCCCAAACGACCTCCCTTGTCTTTCAGGAACGACGGATGGGCTACCCGTCCGGGCCGGCCGCGCCGGCGGCGGCCGCGGTCCCGGCGGCCCCCGAGGAAACCGGCCTCCACTTCGTAACATCGCCCATGGTCGGGACCTTCTACCGGGCGCCCAGCCCGACCTCTCCGCCCTTCGTCGAAGTCGGCGACCAGGTCAAGAAAAGCCAGACCCTGTGCATCGTCGAGGCCATGAAGCTCATGAACGAGATCGACGCCGATATCGACGGGATCGTCAAGGACATCTACATCGAGAACGCCAAACCGGTCGAGTACGGGGCCAAGCTCTTCGCCATCCGGCCCCTCTAAACAGCCGTGTTTTCAAAGATCCTCATCGCCAACCGCGGAGAGATCGCCCTCCGGATCATCCGCTCGGCCAAAGAGCTCGGGATCAAGACGGTCGCCGTCTTTTCGGAGAGCGACCGGACCTCCCTCCATGTCATGCTGGCCGACGAAAAAATCTGCATCGGCCCCGCCAAGGCCTCCGACAGCTACCTCAACATCCCGAACCTCCTGAGCGCGGCCGAGCTGACCAAGGCGGACGCCATCCACCCCGGCTACGGCTTCCTGGCCGAGAACGCCCGCTTCGCCGAGATCTGCGAGAGCTCGGGCATCGCCTTCATCGGCCCATCCCCCCACATCATCCGGCTCATGGGCGACAAGAACCGGGCCCGCCAGACGATGAAGAAGGCCGGGCTTCCGATCATCCCCGGGAGCGACGAGACGATCGACGACCCGGGCGAGGCCAAGAAGATCGCCCAGAAGATCGGGTTCCCGGTCATCGTCAAGGCGGCCGCCGGCGGCGGCGGCAAGGGGATGAGGATCGCCCGGACGGCGGCCCAGCTCGAGGAGCAGTTGCCGATCGCCCAGAACGAGGCCAAGTCGGCCTTCGGCGACCCCTCCCTCTACATCGAGAAGTACCTGCCCAACGCCCACCACATCGAGATCCAAGTCATCGGCGACAAGAAGGGAAACGTCCTGGCCCTGGGCGAGCGGGAATGCTCGGTCCAGCGCAAATACCAGAAAGTCATCGAGGAAACGCCCTCCCCCTTCGTCGACGAGCGCCTCCGCAAAAAAATGATCCACGACGTCGAGGACGCGGCCAAGGAGATCGGTTACCAAAGCCTGGGGACGTTCGAGTTCCTGGTCGACGAGAAGAAGCGTTTTTACTTCATGGAAGCCAACACCCGGGTCCAGGTCGAGCACCCGATCACCGAGATGGTCTACGGGATCAACCTGATCAAGGCCCAGATCAAGCTGGCGGCCGGCGAAAAGCTGGCCTTCCCCTACGAGCTCGAGATGCGGGGCCATGCCATCGAGTGCCGGATCAACGCCGAGGACCCGGCGACCTTCATCCCTTCGCCCGGCCGGATCGACTTCCTGGTCCTGCCGGGCGGCGAGGGAATCCGGGTCGACTCCGGGGCCTACGGAGGGTGGCAGATTCCGCCCGACTA
>JALHUR010000127.1 GCA_022867325.1 Candidatus Aminicenantota bacterium
ATACTAAGCCGTTTCCGGCTTAGTATGAGTGCCGGCATTCATGCACTCACGAACCGGAAACGGTTCATGAGTACCGGCGCTCCAATGAGCATAAGTCCGTGGAGCTTCGGCCGGGGAGCAGCCTTGCAGCACTCAGGGCTTCCATGAGTGTCGCGGGGTTGACATGGGGCCGCTTCTCGGCTATATCGAAACGAGAGATCAGGAGCATGACGACGCCCCGCGACCTCGTTAAAAAGGCGGTCGAGTTCGACCGGCCCTCCCGGGTGCCGCTCCAGCTCTGGTTCCTGCCTTGGGCCGAGGAACACTATCCCGGGGAGCTTCGGGCCATCCGCGAGGCGTATCCCGACGACATCGTGAGCGCGCCCTGCATCACGAAGTCCGGCCTTCTGCCCGATCCTCCCGAACGCTATCGGACCGGAGTCTTCGTTGACGTATGGGGCTGCATTTTCGAAAACGCCCAGAGCGGCCTCATCGGCCAGGTCCACAAACCCCTGATCGCCGACTGGGGCGACCTGGACAAACTCCGAACGCCCGACCGCTATCTCGGCCTGGACCGGGGGGCGATCGACGCCTTCTGCCGGGCCGAAGAGCGCTTCGTCCTGGCCGGAGTCTGGCTCCGGCCCTTCGAACGTCTCCAGTTCCTGCGGACGACCGAGACTCTATACATGGACCTGGCCGAGCGCCGGCCCGAGCTGTTCGAGCTCCTCCGGCGCGTCCATGCCTTCAACTGCGCCCAGGCGGAGGTCTGGGCACAAACCGGAGTGGACGCGCTCTGCATCATGGACGATTGGGGCGCCCAGTCCTCGCTCCTGGTCGCGCCGGCGCTCTGGCGCGAAGTCTTTAAGCCGCTCTACCGGGACTATATCGCCATCGCCCGGCGCGCCGGGAAATACGTGTTCTTCCATTCCGACGGCTACATCCTCGACATCATTCCCGACCTGGTCGAGCTCGGCGTCCACGCCTTGAACGCCCAGATCTTCTGCATGGGGATCGAGCCGCTGGCCGCGAAATTCCGCGGCCGGATCACGTTCTGGGGCGAGGTCGACCGCCAGCATCTGCTGGCTTTCGCCGCTCCCGGCGACGTCGCCCGGGCCGTCCGGGAGGTCCATGCCCGGCTCTCGGACGGCGGAGGAGTCATCGGCCAGTGCGAATTCGGGGCCGGAGCGCGTCCCGAGAACGTCGAGGCGGTTTTCAGGACATGGCGCGAGATCGGAGGAGGTTGACATGGCGGACATGACCATCCTCGGGGATTGAGGCTGTTCGCGGCCGGGCAACCAAATTGATTCGGGCTCGATCTTATGATAGAAAGAGCAATACTCATGATTCCTTATTCCTTTATCAATCCTGGAGGTCATAATGCTTAGGAAATCGCTGGGATTCATCCTGATCGGATTGGCGTTCGTCCTGGCCGCCTGCGACACGGCGCCGTCGAAACTCTCCTATCCGATCACCAGGAAGGCCGACCAGGTCGACGATTATTTCGGGACTAAGGTCGCCGACCCCTACCGCTGGCTCGAGGACGACAACGCCGAGGAGGTCAAGGCCTGGGTCCAGGCCCAGAACGCCGTGACCTTCGCCTCCCTGGAGAAGATTCCTTTCCGGGAGCGGATCAGGCAGCGGCTGACCGAGATCTACAATTATCCCCGCTACTCGTCCCCGACCAGGGTCGGGGAATATTATTTCTTCACCAAGAACGACGGCCTGCATAACCAGTCCGTCATCTACATCCAGAAAGGACTGGACGGGACTCCCGAGGTCTTCATCGATCCCAACCTCCTCTCCGCCGACGGGACCGTCCGGGTCGGTCTGGTCGGCGCCTCCCATGACGACCGCACCATGGCCGTGACGCGCTCGGAGGCCGGTTCCGATTGGTCCGAGATCCGGGTCATGGAGGTCGCGACGAAGACGGAACTTCCCGACCGGATCCGCTGGGTCAAGTTCTCGGGCGCGGCCTGGCAGGGCGGGGGATTTTTCTACAGCGGCTATGACGCTCCCGCGGCCGGCCGGGAGCTGACCGCGCGCAACGAGTACCAGAAGATCTTTTATCACAAACTCGGCGATAGCCAAGATGAGGACACTCTGGTCTTCGAAGACCGGGAGCACCCCCTTCGCTACCTCAACGCCGACATCACCGAAGACGAGAGGTACCTTTTCTTGAACATTTCGGAAGGGACCTCGGGGAACGAGCTCCGCTGGCGCGACCTCAACTCCAAGGTCGCGTCCTTCAAGGACCTGCTGCCGGGATTCGCCAACGACAGCGGCGTCGTCGACGCCGTCGGCGACAATATCCTTCTCTATACGAACGTCGACGCCCCGAATTACAAGGTCGTCCTGGTCGATCCCAAGAAGCCGGCCAAGAACAACTGGGCCGCCGTCATCCCCGAAAAGCCCGAGGTCCTGAGCGGCGCCGCCGCGGCCGGCGGCCAGCTCTTCTGCACCTACCTCAAGGATGCCAACACGAATGTCTTCCAGCACGATCTGGCCGGAAACCCCGTCCGCGAGATCGCGCTGCCTGCCCTGGGCACGGCCGGCGGATTCTATGGAAAGAGGGACGAGAAGGTTTTATTCTACACCTACACCTCCTTCACCTTCCCGCCCTCGATCTACAAGTACGACATTGCCTCCGGGACTTCCGACCTCTTCCGGCGGGCCGAGGTCAAGTTCAACCCCGAGGATTACGAGACGCGCCAGGTCTTCTACCCCAGCAAGGATGGGACGCGGGTCCCGATGTTCCTCGTCTTCCGGAAAGGGCTCAAACAGGACGGTCGGAATCCGGTCTTCCTGACCGGCTACGGCGGATTCAACATCAGCGAGCTTCCCGGCTTCAGCCCGGCCCGGATCGTCCTGCTCGAGAACGGTTGCGTCTACGCCCTTCCCAACCTTCGGGGCGGCGGCGAGTACGGCGAGACCTGGCACAAGGCCGGGATGCTTCTCAATAAGCAGAACGTCTTCGACGACTTCATCGCCGCGGCCGAATACCTCGTCCGGGAGAAGTACAGTGCGCCGGACAGGATCGCCATCGCCGGAGGCTCGAACGGCGGCCTGCTCGTCGGCGCGGCCATGACCCAACGGCCCGACCTGTTCAAGGTCGCGTTGCCGGCCGTGGGCGTCATGGACATGCTCCGCTTCCACAAGTTCACGGTCGGCTGGGGATGGGCGGTCGAATACGGATCGAGCGACAGCGAGGAGAACTTCCGCAACCTCTATAAATACTCGCCCCTCCATGCCTTCAAGGACGGCGTCTCCTACCCGGCGACGCTGGTGACGACGGCGGACCACGACGACCGGGTCGTGCCGGCCCATTCTTTTAAATTCATCGCCGCCCTCCAAGAAAAGAACAAGGGGGCGAATCCCGTCCTGATCAGGATCGAGACCCGCTCCGGCCACGGTTCCTCGAGCACCAAGAAGGCCATCGACGAGCTGACCGACGAATACGCCTTCATGTTTACCAACCTCGGAGTCAAGATTCGCTGATGAGATAATGATGGTCCGAGTTCGTTTTGCGCCCAGCCCGACTGGATTCCTCCACATCGGGAGCGCCCGGACGGCCGTTTTCAACTGGCTGTTCGCCCGCCGCTACGGCGGCCGATTCCTGCTCCGGATCGAGGACACCGACCAAAAGAGGTCCGAGGCGCGCTACCTGGAGGAGATCCTCAAAGACCTGCGCTGGCTGGGGATCGATTGGGACGAGGAACCCGTCTTCCAGAGCCGCCGATTCGATATCTACCGCGCCAAGGCGGAGGATCTCGTCGCCGCCGGTAAGGCTTACCGGGAGGGCGAAGCCGTCCTGTTCCGGGTGGAGAAGGGGCGGACGATCGAGTACAAGGACATGATCCACGGCCCGATCGCCTGGCAGACGGACGACATCAAGGACCAGGTCCTGATCAAGTCCGACGGCTCCCCGGCCTACAACTTCTCCTGCGTCGTGGACGACGGTTTCATGGGGATCAGCCATATCCTGCGCGGCGACGACCATATCTCGAACACGCCCAAGCAGATCCTATTCTACGAGGCCCTCGGCCTCCGGCCGCCCGAGTTCGGGCACATGCCGCTCATCCTGGGGCCGGACGGCTCGAAGCTCTCCAAGCGCCACGGCGGCGTCTCGGTCGAGGAGTACAAGCGGGAGGGTTTCCTGCCCCAGGCCTTGGCCAACTACCTGTTTCTGCTGGGCTGGTCGCCCGGCGAAGAGCGGGAGATCCTGTCCCTCGAAGAGGCGGTCAAGATCTTCGATGTCGCGGCCATGAACGCCGTCCAGGCCAAGTTCGACATCCAGAAGCTCAGCTGGTTCAACGCCGAATATATCAAGAAGGCGGGGGCGGACGAGCTCATCCCCCTGCTCGGGATTCATCTCCTCGAGGCCGGCTTCGACCTCGCCTCCAGCGACGACGCCTATATCGGCCGGGTCCTTGAACTCTACCGGGTTCGGATCAAGACCCTCCGCGACTTCCCGGCCATGGTCGAATGTTTCTTCAGGGACGACTTCGCCGTGGAGGAGGGAGGCCGGGCCCTTCTCGACGATCCCGGCAACCGGGAGCTGATCGCCGATCTGGCCGTCCGCCTCGAGAGCATCGACCCGTTCGGGCATGAGGCCGTCGAAAAGCTCTTCCGGGAGAGGGCGGCCGAGCGGGGGATCAAGCCGGCCCAGCTCATCCATCCCGTCCGGATGGCCGTCAGCGGCCGGAGCAAAGGCGCGGGCCTGTTCGAGATGATGGAGGTCCTGGGGAAGGAGACCGTCCTGCGCCGACTGAGGAGAGTCGCCCATGGAAGCGCCGACAAAGCCTAGACCCAATTTCGTCCGCGAGATCATCGACGGGCACAACCTGACCAACCGGTTCGGCCGCCGTGTTCACACACGGTTCCCGCCCGAACCGAACGGCTACCTCCACATCGGCCACGCCAAGTCCATCTGCCTCAACTTCGGCCTGGCCCGAGATTACGGGGGCCTGTGCAACCTCCGCTTCGACGATACGAACCCCGAGACCGAGGAGGTCGAGTACGTCGAATCCATCAAGGAGGACGTTCGCTGGCTGGGATTCGACTGGGAGGACCGCGAGTTCTACGCCTCGGATTGCTACGAGCGGCTCTGCGACTACGCCGAGGACCTCGTCCGCAAGGGCAAGGCCTATGTCTGCGACCTCAGCGTCGACCAGGTCCGGGAATACCGGGGAACGATCACCAAACCCGGGAAGGAAAGCCCCTTCCGCGGCCGGCCGGTCGAGGAGAACCTCGACCTCTTCCGGCGGATGCGGGCCGGCGAGTTTCCGGACGGCTCCCGCACGCTCCGGGCCCGGATCGACATGGTCAATCCCAACCTGCTCCTCCGCGACCCCCTCATGTACCGGATCCGTCGCATGCACCATTACCGGACGGGCGACGCCTGG
>JALHUR010000128.1 GCA_022867325.1 Candidatus Aminicenantota bacterium
ATGAAAGCAATTGTATACACAAAATACGGACCACCCGATGTTCTTCAGCTCAAAGAGGTAGAAAAACCTACTCCCAAGGACAATGAAATACTGGTAAGAATATATGCGACAACAGTGCATAGAGGGGACTGTAGAATGCGAAGTTTCACAGTCCCTGCCTGGCAATGGCTTTTCGCGCGAATGTATTTGGGTCTTGGAAAACCAAAAAGAACCATCCTGGGCATGGAACTGGCCGGGGAGATTGAAGATCTGGGCAAAGACGTCAAACTGTTTAAAAAAGGTGACCCGGTTTTTGCCTCTACCTTTGCGGTGAATTTTGGCGCCTATGCCGAGTACAAATGTCTGCCTGAAGATGGGCAGGTGGCAATAAAGCCGGTCAATATGACCTTTGAGCAAGCCGCCGCAATCCCTTGCGGGGGAATGACAGCCTTGGGTTTTATTAGAAAGGCAAATATCCGGAGCGGACAAAAGGTGTTGATTTATGGCGCTTCGGGAAGTGTGGGTACATTTGCCGTACAGCTTGCCAAGTACTTCGGGGCGGAAGTGACCGGGGTTTGCAGCACCGCGAATTTGGAATTGGTAAAATCTCTGGGCGCCGATAAGGTCATTGATTACACCAAAGAAGATTTTAATAAAAGCGGTGAGACCTATGACGTCTTTTTTGATGCAGTAGCCAAGCTTTCGCCTTCACGAGGCAAAAAGTATCTAAAGAAGACGGGAATCTATCTTAACGTTCATACTTCAGCACAAGGCGAAAAGACTGAAGATCTGGTTTTCCTCAAGGAGCTTATTGAGGCGGGAAAGCTGAAATCGGTCATAGATAGAACGTATCCAATGGAACAAATTGTCGAAGCTCACAGATATGTGGACCAAGGACACAAAAAGGGAAATGTAGTAATAACTGTGGCTCATCATAATAAAATTTAATAACTTGGAGGAACACGGATGAATGCTGTTAAAAATGATGCCAGAAGGGTATTTGTGAAAAAAGGGACTTGCTCTCAGGCACTCTTTTATATACTCAACCGCGAATTCGGTCATCTACAGGAAAATGAGGAGCGCGCTTCGGACCCGTTGGCAGGTGGAATAATGCAAAGAGGACATCAATGCGGAATGCTTTGGGGGTCTACATTGGCGGTGGGAGCCGAATCCTATCGCAGGCACAAAAACCGCGATCAAGCCATCGGCATGGCCATAATGGCAACACAAAACCTGATGGAATCATTTTTAAAAAGGACGAATACCGCCAATTGCCGGGAAATAACGGGATGTGATTGGAAAAGCCCGCTCAGCATTGCGAAATACTTTCTTACCGGCAGAATCTTCACCTGTTTCAACCTCGCGGCAAAATGGGCCCCGGAAGCGATCCGGGCCGCAACGGAAGGATTATCCCGTAATCAAAAAGATCTGCCTGAACAGCCGATCAGTTGCGCCTCCGAAGTCGTTAAAAAAATGGGAGCCAGTGATGAAGAAATAGTTACAGTTGCCGGATTTGCCGGAGGCATCGGCCTGAGCGGCAATGCCTGCGGCGCTCTCGGTGCGGCGATATGGATGAACAATCTCGCCTGGTGCAAAAAACACCCCGGGAAAACCCCTCCCTTTTTCAGGAATCCAAGCGCGAAAAATATATTACAGGCATTCGATGAGGCGACTAATGCTGAAATCCTATGTCATAAAATAGCCGGACGGTATTTCAAGACAATAGGCGAACATACGGAATTCATAAAAAACAACGGCTGTGATAAGCTGATCAATACACTCGCGCGCTCATAAGTCTTTTCAATGGACTGAATCTAATGGAAATCCAACAACTAGAATTTCTAAAACATCTTGTGCGTTTCAAACGGCATGTCTATCTTGATCATAATGCAACGACAAGCGTGAGCAGTCATGTCCGGCGCAGAATGAATCATGTTTTGAAATATTGTTACGGCAATCCGTCGTCGTTATATGGCATTGCCAGAAAATCAACCGAAATCATAGAAGAAGCCCGGCAGCACGTTGCTGATGCTATTCAGGCTGAGCCTGGTGAAATCTATTTTACCGGAGGCGCGACCGAATCCAACAATGCCGTGTTAAAGTCTCTCAGCAACTATTTTTATCCCAAAAAGAAAAAAATCATTTCCACGCCGATAGAACATCCCTCAGTGATCAACACGCTGGAGTTTTTGAAAACACAAGGGATTGTTGTTGAATATTGTCCTGTTGATCGTCAAGGTCGTGTGCTTCCGGCTGAATTGGAGAAGCTGATTGATGAGGAGACCTTTTTGATCTGCTGCATGTTGGCCAATAATGAAATCGGTACAATTCAAGATATCCCGGCGATTACGAAGATCGCCGGACAACATGAAGTGCTGGTGCTGTCGGATTGTGTCCAGGCGTTAGGGAAGATTCCGATCGACGTCCATGGATGGGGGATAGATTACGCCTCGTTTTCGGCACACAAGCTTTACGGGCCCAAAGGCGTCGGCGCATTATATGTCAAACAGGGCAGCCCATTTGCGCCGTTTATGCATGGCGGTCATCAGGAAAACAATATGCGGGCAGGCACCGAAAGTCTCCACAATATCGCGGGGTTTGGCGCAGCTTGTCAAGATGTCAACAAACTCCTGGACCATACGAAACAGATCCGGGTCTTGAAACGACAATTTATTCAACGGCTAAAAAAAATCAAACCGGATTGTGTGATCAATTCGCCGGAAGCAGATTGCCTGCCGAACACGGTCAGTATTACGTTTCCGCATGTGAATAATGCCGGATTGATGGCGGTGTTTGATTATTATGGCATTGCGGTCTCAGCCGGTTCGGCGTGCAGCGCACAGGAAGACAAGCCTTCGCATACCTTAAAAGCGATCGGTTTATCCGATCAAGCCGCGAAAGAGACCATCCGGGTCAGTCTCGGCTGTTGTACCTCGGCACGAGATATCCGCTACACGACGCAGGTATTTCAGAATTATATCGAAGACCGAACCATGCTTGTCAACATGATTACGCCCGCGCAACTGAACGAAACCATCTTGTTCGATAAACAAGTATACATCCTGGATGTACGTCCCCAATTCCTGCGGAGAAATCTCAAAAGTCTGCCGAATTCCCATGAAGCGTCGTTTGTCGCGATCGAAAAATACCTGCATCAGCTTCCAAAGGATAAGCATATTCTGGTGGTGTGTCAGGGAGGAGGTCTTTCGTACATTGTGGCGTATTATTTAAAATCGAAAGGCTTCGAGCACGTTAGCAATTTGCTGGACGGCGTTGCCGGTTGGAAAGTGCGGCGCGATGATTTGTATCAAAAATATGCGGGACAAAATGTTACTGTACTTCAACCGGCAAAATAAACCAGATTTATTATCCAACTATTTCAGAGTAAATCCGTAGGAATACTCATGCAAGCGATTGTATGCACGAAATACGGCCCGCCGAAAATAGCTGAAAAAGATAATTTAAACAAAAGGAGAATAAAGTGAATTCAGCCAAAAAAACCGCACGAGTTGCGGGCTTACCATACCTGTTGAAGGTTTCGAGGTATGGCTTCCTTCTTGCAGTTGCAGGCTGGCTGTTCCTGGCACAGTCCTTGATGGCGGCAGAAAGAATCAAAGGCAATCTTGTCAATGTCAACTGGCTTGAGAAGAATCTAAATAATGCCGATGTTCTGATGCTCGACGCGTCACCCACTCAGGTCTACACGGCAAAACACATTCCCGGCGCAGTAAGCGTCGACCTGTTCACCTATGGTCTCCCGGACACGCCCGTCGCTGATATGGAAAAACGCTTCCAGGCCTGGGGAATCAGTTCCGGGAAAAAGATAGTCATGTACGATCCGGGCGGCACAATGCTGGCCACCAGGGTCTTTTTTTCCCTCCTTTATTACGGCTTCCCCGCAAAAGATCTTTTGATCCTGGACGGCGGGCTTTTCAAGTGGGAGGAGCAAGGATTGCCGGTAACGAAGGATATTACGCCTGCCCCGAAGCAAGGCTCTTTCAAGATCAAGAAGCTTAACGAAGATGTGAAAGTCAACCTGCCGGAATTCCTTTCCGCGTCCGGGGACCCGGTCAACAATGTTTTACTGGAAGCACTTGGGGCCGACTGGCATTTTGGACAAGTCCTTGCCTTTAACAGGGCCGGCCATATCCCTAATGGCATCCTTCTGCCCAGTGCCGACTTTTACAATCCTGACAAGACCTTCAAATCCGCTGAAGAAATAAGGAGAATGCTGACCTATTTGGGCATCAGGCCTGAACAGCAGATCTACCCCTTTTGCGGAGGCGGAGTAGCCGCCAGTGTGCCGTTTTTCGCCCTTAAGTTCATGCTGAACTACCCCAGGGTTAAACTTTACACGGATTCCGAGCTCGGATGGCTGTCCGACGAAAGAGAACTCCCTTACTGGACATATGATGCCCCGTCCCTGATGAGGGAAACAAACTGGCTGCAGTTTTGGGCCGGCCAGAGGATAAGGTCGATCGAACTCATACACGTCAGCATCATGGATGTGCGGCCTGCAGGCGAATTCAATCAGGGACATATGCCTTTTGCGCTTAACATCCCCGCGGATGTGTTCAAAAGCAATATCACCGATCCCGGCAAGCTGGCTGAAATTCTGGGTCCGGCCGGCGTCGATGCGTCTCACGAAGCGGTTGTGATTTCAGGCGCGGGGTTGACCAAAGACTCGGCCCTGGCGTTCGTAATGCTGGAGAAACTGGGACAGAAAAAAGTATCTGTCTTCATGGACTCCATGGATAAATGGGCACAACTTGGTTTCGCCGTGACAAAGGATGCAACTATTGTGGGCCCCAAAAAGGCGCCCCGCGACTTATCCATACCTCCCACGAATTATCCCGGGAATTTCCGCAAGGACGTGATCATTGCGGACCCGGAGAGCACCCAGGGTCTTTATCCCAAGGTATTTATTGCTTCGGGAAAGAATGTGCCTGCTAAAGCTCAGGACGGCAAAGTCGTTCATGTCCCGTACACTGATCTCCTGAATGCCGACGGCACGCCCAAAGCCGCGAAAGATATCTGGAACATCCTGACCAAGGCCGGGGTCCCGAGATATGCGGAGCTGGTTTGCTTCTCCGATGATCCCGGTGAAGCGGCAGCCAACTATTTTATCCTCAAGCTGATGGGCTACCCTGATATAAAGGTGTTGGTGATTTAACTTGTCCTGCAGCTCGAACCGAAAGCGCCGAAATGCGGCGCAATAATGCGCCTTCCGGCCATTCAGCGAGACCCCATCGCATCCAGCCCGCGAGCGGGTGCGAATGCGAGCGACACGATGCGCCGGAACAGGGTGGAAAACCGTCCTCCATTTTCTGGTGACCGAGGGCGGAGCGGATCCTGCCAGATCATGTTTTATCGTCCCGGACGAGGGGAGGAGGCCAAACTGGCGCTTGTACGCTCATTTAGCTGGCGCAGCAGAAAAGGAAATTATTATCCCTCAAGCCTTCAGGAATTTCGAGACCGAGGTCAGGCTCCCCATCCAGCCGATCGCGGCCCCGGCCGCCACCAGACCCAGGCCTTGCGAGAAGGAGAGGTAGCGGAAGTTCAGGAGCTCCTGGAGGGCGCCCAGCGAGGACCCCAAGTAGACGGGAAAGATCTTGATCAGGGCGAGCAGGAGGAGGAGCGAGACGAGGCTCCCCAGGATGCCCAGGACGGTTCCCTCGAGCAGGAATGGGATCCGGATGAAGGCGTTCGTGCCGCCGACCAGGCGGAGGATCTCGATCTCGTTCTTGCGCGACAGGACGTTGAGCTTGATGACGTTGGAGATGATGAAGAAGGAGGCCAGGATCAGGATCCCGCCCAGGAAGAGCCCGACGGCCCGGGCCAGCCGGCCTAGCGAGCGGACCTTCTCGACCCAGTCGCGGTTATACTCGACGTCCTCGACCCCGGGCGTCTCGATCATGCTTTGGATGAAGGCCGCCACGGCTTCGGGCCGCGCCTTCTCCGCCTGGAGGAAAGCCTCGATCGAGGCCGGAAAGGGGTTCACCTTGAGGTTGTCCAGGACGTCCTTGAGGTCGGGGAAGCTGGCCTGAAACCGCTCCATGGCCTCCTCGGCCGTGACGATCCGGAGGGACTCGACGATCGGGGAGCGGCCGGCCTTGTCCCGGACGAGGCCGATGTCCTTGCCGGGGAGGTCCTTGTTCAGGAACAGGGTGACGACCAGGTTCTGGCCGAGCCGGGCGGCGACATGCTGGAGGTTGTTGGACAGGGACCAGAAGACGCCCAGGATCAGGAACGACAGGCAGATGATCGTCACCGAGAACAGGTTCCGCATCCTGAACTGCCAGAGGCTGCCCAGGGCGGTCCCGACCAGGTACCTCAGTTTCCGGATAATGGGAGCGCGTCCTTTCCTAAAAGCTTGCCGGCCTGGAGGAAGAGGATCTTGGACCCGAAGTGCCGGATGAGCTCCTTGTCGTGGGTCCCGATGATCACGGTCGTCCCCTGCTTGTTGATCTCCTTGAACAGGTTGATGATTTCGAAGGCCAGCTCGGTGTCGAGGTTTCCGGTCGGCTCGTCGGCCAGGAGGATCTTGGGCGCGTTGACGATGGCCCGGGCGATGGCGACCCGCTGCTGTTCGCCGTAGGAGAGATGGGAGGGGGGATCGCCGAGCTTGTGTTGAAGGTTGACCATGCGGAGGGCGTTGAAGACGCGGCGGCGGATCTCCTTGTAGGGAACGCCCAGGACCTGAAGGGGGAGGGCGACGTTTTCATAGACGGGCCGGTGGAAGAGGAGCCGGAAGTCCTGGAAGACGATCCCAATCATCCGACGCAGCCGGTAGATGCCGTGGTCGGGGATGCGGAGGATGTTGACGCCCTCGATGACGATCTGGCCCTCGGTCGGGATGATCTCGCGGAAGATGATCTTGAGCAGGGTCGTCTTGCCCGACCCGCTCGGCCCGGTCAGGAAGACGAAGTCGCCCTTCTTGATCCGGAGCGAAATATCGGACAGGGCCCAGTTGGGACGCTGGTACTGGTGCCAGACGTGGAAAAGCTCGATCAAGTTGTCGCTGACGAGCATGGCGATCTCGCCCGAACGCTCTTAGAGCGTGAACAAGTACATGAACCAGCCGAAGAGGAGGGCGCCGCCGACCATGATCAGGAAGACGAACAACCCGTAGCGGAGGCGGGCCTTCCGTTCCCGGCGCCGGATGAAGGCCAGGACGAGGGCCGTCAAGAAGGCGTAGACGACCATGGACAGGAGGTGGCTCTCGAAGATCATTTCTTCTTCCCCACGGCGATGTCGTGGGCGTCCAGGGCGACGAGGTAGTTCAGGAGGCCGGCGCCCGCGATGTAGGCCGTCCCGAACTCGAAGGTCATCCGCTCCAGAGCGCCCTGGCCGAAGTGCAGGACGCGGGACGCCAGGTAGACGAGCAAGTTGCCCAAGTCGGCGAAAAAGGCCAGCAGGGTCAGGGGGTTTTCTTTTTTGAACAGATTGGTGAAGACCTGAAGAATGGTTTCGGGCTTCTCGATGTAGAAGGGGTAGATCTTTCCTCCCATGGCCAGGCCCATGGCGGTCATGGCCGAGATCGAGACGAAGAAGATGATTCCGCGGAGATACTTCTTCTGGACGAAATGGCCCAGGCCGGGAACGAGCCAGCCGAGGAGGGGGGCGACGACGGCTTTCGTTTTCATGTCCGGTGTCTCATATTATAGAAAAGAGGAGAACAAATCAAGCCCGCAGGGGCTCGGGGCAGGATGGCTCGAAGGCACGTTCGCTTTCCCCGGCGAGGAAAGCTTCACTCGATTCGAGACCTCGCTCCCGTGCCCGCTCGGTCTCTCATACGGCCTTCTTTGCCATCCTCCCCTCGCCCTAACCTAATCTCGGGGGCGGTTTTTATTCAGCCACCGTCTTCTTTTTATAGCTCGTGGAGAGCCCTCCGCGGCTTTCGAGGATCGACGTTTCAAAATCGGGATGTTTGCTCATGAATTCATAGAAGTCGCCCGTCCCCATGCCGTAGCGGCGGCCGCCTCTCGAAGCATACACGTTGTGCGCCGCGATGCACCCCCCGGCTTCGAGCTTGGGGATGACGGCCTTGGCGTAATTCGTATACCAGTCCTTATCGGCGTCGATGAAGACGAAATCGAAGGGCCCCTTGAGCTCGGGAACCAGCTCGTGGGCATCGGCGAGCCTCGCGTCGATAAAGTCGCCGAGTCCCGCTTGTTCGAAATTGGCGACGGCCTCCCGATAACGGCCTTCATCGATGTCCACGGTAATGAGCTTGCCGCCGGTCTTGCTCAGGGCCCAGGCGATCCAGATCCCCGAATGGCCGGTCGACGTCCCTATTTCGAGGGCTTTTGTGTAGCCGTTCTTGACGACGATATCGTAAAGCAGCTTCCCGTCCGTTTCGGGAACATTCATGTCCCGCCATTCATATCTCATTTTCTGGAGGAAGGCCCGGACTTTACTGTCCAGCGCTTCATCCTTTCCGTTTTGGGAAACGGCGGGCGAGGCCAGGAATCCGAGCAGGACAAGCGCGGCCCCAATTCGCAAGGATTTTTTCATCGTTTTCTCCTCAACTCACTCCGTTTCTTAGACGCGGAAGTCCGGATTTTCTTCCCCTCAGGTATAATTGAAGACATGCCGGAGTTGCCCGAAGTCGAGACGGTCGTGCGCGGGCTGAGGACTCGGATCCTGGGCCTCGTCATCGAGGGAGTCCGAGTCCGGTCGCCGCATCTTTCAAGGGATACTTCGGCGGCCGACTGGCGGGCGCTCCGGGGGAACGCCGTCCGGCGGATCCGGAGGCGCGGCAAGCTGATTCTGGTCGACTGCGAAGGCGGCTGGACGATCGTCTGCCATCTCAAGATGACCGGCCAATTCCTGTTCAGCCCGATCTCGGTCAGGCCGGACAAGCACACCCATGCCGTTTTCGTTTTTAGGAATGAGCCGAGACGGCTCCGATTCAAGGATGTCCGGAAGTTCGGGTTCATGTGCCTGCGGAGGACGGACGGCCTGTCTCGGGACCCTCTCCTGGCCGCGCTCGGTCCCGAGCCGCTCAAGGTCTCCTTACCCGAGCTGGGAGCGGTCCTGGCCGGGATAGGAAACATTTACGCCGACGAGATCCTGTTCGAGTCGAGGCTCCACCCTTTCCGGCGGGCGGGGGACCTCAACCCGGCCGAGGTCCGCCGCCTCTGGAGGGCCATGCGGGGCGTCCTGCGCAGGGCCCTCCGGCTGGGAGGCTCGACCATCCGCGACTTCGCCGACTGCGACGGCATCGAGGGCGAATTCCAGCTCGAGTTCAAAGCCTACGGCCGGACCGGCGAGCCCTGCCCCCGCTGCGGCCGGCCCATCGAGCGCCTCCGGCTCGGCCAGCGGTCGACTCATTTCTGCCTCCGCTGCCAAAAAGCGTAGTGATATCCGGAATTCCTCGCCCACTTCTATCGGCAATTTTGGATGTCCCCGGAATTCTTTGACCCGTTCGCCGACGCTACCCCGCCCTGAAAGGCGGGGCTTAAAATCGGAGCCCCGTCTTTCAAAGCGGGGACGAGAAGCGCGGCTCAGGGTCAACCCTGACCAAGCCCCGGCATTCATGCCGGGGAGTCGAGGGTTTGACAGACGGTCCGGATCGGATATAATCGGAGGAGCAAGATGACGGATTCAAAGTTTTCGACGTCCCGGGACATTATTGCCTTCGCGCTCGAACGCGAAGAGGCCGCCGTCCGCGAGTACGGCCGGCTGGCCTCGATCGCCAAGAGCCCCGGCCTGACCAAGACGCTCCTCGACCTCCAGATCGAGGAGAAGCGCCACAAGGAGCTGCTGGAGGGGATCGATCCGCGCCATGTCCAAAGCTTGGACGTCCATGCCGTCGAAGACCTCCATCTCAGCGACGCCCTCACGGCCGAACCGCTTGACCCGGCGATGTCCTTCCAGGATGTCCTCATTTTCGCCGCGAAGAAGGAAAGCGCGGCGGCCGCCCTCTACGACGCGCTGGCCGCCCGGTCCGGCGACGCGGGCCTCAAGCGGCTTTTCGAATTCCTGCGCGAGCAAGAGAAAGGGCATAAGCGCAAGATCGAGATCGAATATGAGAGGCTTGTCCTGACCGAGGGCTGAGTCCGGACCGCCTCTCGGCCGAAAGATGATCAAGGAGGACGGAATGGAGAAGTGGGAATGCACGGCTTGCGGTTACATCTACGACCCCGCCGTCGGCGACCCGGATAACGGCTTCCCACCCGGAACATCTTTCGAAGCCCTTCCCGACGACTGGGTGTGTCCCCAATGCGGCGTCGCCAAAGACCTCTTCCAGAAGCTCGCCTGAGCCCGTCGGGCTCGGCGCGTCCCGTTCGCTCATGAGAGTCATCATCATCGGGAACGGCTTGGCCGGCACCATGGCCGCCAAGACGCTTCGCGAGCTCGCGTCCGACGTCGAGATCGTCGAGTTCGCGGCTGAAATCCATCCTTACTATCCGAGGCCCAACCTGATTGAATTCCTGGCCGGGAATCTGCCCCTGGAGCGGCTTTTCGCTTTTCCGGCCGACTGGAACCGGAAGAGCCGGATCGACGTCAGGCTGGGGCGGGCCGTCGAAAAAATCCTGCCCGAGACGAGGGAGATTCAGACTGCGGGCGGCGGGCGCGAGTCCTATGACGCGCTCCTCGTCGCCAACGGTTCTTCGGCCTCGGTCCCGCCTATCCGGGGAGCCGACAAGAAGGGCGTTTTTACGCTCAAGACGCTCGACGATGCCTCGGCCATTCTCGAATACTTGAAGGGGCATCCCCGGGTCGCCCTGATCGGCGGCGGCGTCCTGGGGCTCGAGATCGCCCGGGCCCTGACTTCGCGCGGCGCCCAGCCGACCGTCGTCGAGTTCTTCGGCCGGCTCTTGCCCCGCCAACTCGACCCGGAGGGCGCGGCCCTGCTCAAAGTCCAAATCGAGCGGCTCGGCATCGCGGTTCGCCTCCAAGCCGCCACCGAGGAAATCCTGGGCGAGGGCGAGGCGCGCGGCCTGCGGCTCAAGGGCGGCGAGGAGATACCGGCCGACATGGTCATCGTCGCGGCCGGCGTCAAGCCCAACCTCGAGATGGCCAGGGCGGCCGGCCTGACGGTCGAACGCGGAATCGTCGTCGACGACTTCCTGGCGACCTCCCGGCCCGGCATCTACGCCGCCGGCGACGTCGTCCAGCACCGGGGCCGGCTTTACGGCCTCATCCCGGCCGCTTTCGACCAGGCCCGGGCCGCGGCCTACAATATCCTGGGCGAGACGAAGCCTTACCAAGGAAGCGTCGTCTCCAGCACGCTTAAAGTCGTCGGCCTCTACCTGACGTCGGTCGGGACGGTCCTCCCCGAAGGCCCCGGCTTCGAGGAGTTGCGGCGCGAGGACAAGGAGAAGGGGCTTTACAAGAAGATCGTCCTCAAGGACGGCGTCCTGGCCGGCGCCATCTGGATGGGGACGAAGAAGGGCGTCATGGAAATCAGCCGGGCCGTCGCCTCGGCCAAGAACGTCGGGGCTCGGGGCGAAGCCCTCCTCGACGAGGCCTTCGATTTCGCGCAGATCTGAAAGGGCCGCAGACATGAAACGCATCACCATTCGGACCGTGGTCCTCGTCGGCTTGATCTCGATCCCGCTCTCGGCGCAGACGGAGCAGGAGCGGAAGGAGGAGATCACGGTCCAGACGTCCGGGTACATGTCTTTCGACTTTCTCAAGGGCCAGCGCCAGAGCTCTTATCATCAGGGGAGCGCCCAAGACGTCCGGGCCGGAGTCACTTTCTCCGGCCGGTTCGCGGGATCGTGGGATTACGCGCTCGAGGCCCGTTTCCGGAGCGAAAGCGAGTTCTCGCTGGAGCAGGCTTTCCTCCGCCTCGCCCTTTCAGAGAAGATCCGGGTCCGGGCCGGACTGTTCCTCGTCCCCTTCGGCGTTTATAACACGTCGAACCGGCCCTACGAGCAGGCCCTGGCCCGGGTTCCGTTGATCGTCGAGGAGGCCTATCCGCGGAGCTGGCGGGACATCGGCATCTGCGTCGAGGGCAAATTCAGTTTCTTGGACTTCGCCGTCTACGCCGGGAACGGGCTGGGCGAGGGGAACCGGCTCAAGGACGGACAACAGTTCCGGGACCGGAACGCCGACAAGGGCGTGGGCGGCCGGGCCGGGATCAGGATCGACGCTTTCGAGTTCGGCTATTCCCTCTACAGGGGGAAGGTTGACGACCGGAATCGCCGCAAGCTCATTCTCCAGGCCGGGGACGCGAGCTGGAAGACGAACGATTTCCAGATCCTGGCCGAGTACATCCAAGCCTGGCTGGACAGTCCCTCGCCTTTCGGCCGCGCCAAATGCCAGGGCTACCACATCCAGGCCTTTTTCCCCTTCAACCCGGTCTCGTTCGCGATCGGGCGCCAGGAGCTCACGTATAAGGACCCCTTCCGCGGCCCGGGCTTTTTCGCGCCCGATGTCGCCGGGCTGGGGATCGACGAGAGCCGCAATCGCTGGGCGCTCGAGCTCCTCTGGCCGGCCCTCCCCAACCTTCTCGTTAAGGCCGAGTACGACTTCAACCGGGAGGCCGGCCCAAAGCGGAGCGACGACCTGTTCACCGCCCAGGTCGCCTTCAAGTTTTAGCGCGGCCGCCGATTGCTAGTCTTTTATCCGTTTTTGGCTTGCCCTCGGGGGCGACTTCTGGTAAACTCCTCGGCGGTCCACCCGCCCAAGATATACCATCGAGAGGACAGGCATGGCAAACGTTCTGGTCGTCGGTACGCAGTGGGGTGACGAAGGAAAGGGCAAGGTCGTCGACCTCCTGACGCCAGCCTTCGACATCGTCGCCCGTTACCAGGGCGGCCACAACGCGGGCCACACGGTCTACGTCGGCGGCCGCAAGGTCGTCCTCCACCTCATCCCAGCGGGAATCCTCCGTCCCGGAACGCTCTGCGTCATCGGGAACGGGCTGGTCGTCTCGCCCGAGGCCTTCCTCAAGGAAAAAGCCGACCTGGCCGCCCGCGGCGTCCGGATCGACGAAACCAACCTGGCCCTCAGCCGCCGGGCCCACCTCATCATGCCCTACCACCCGCTTTTGGAGAAGATCGACGAGGATCGGCGCGGCGAGGGAAAAATCGGGACGACCTGCCGGGGGATAGGACCCGCTTACGAGGATAAAGCCGCCCGCCGCGGGGTCCGGGCCGGCGACCTGCTCGACCTCGACGTCCTCCGGGCAAAAATCCGCGAGAACGTCGGGCTCCACAACGAATTTCTGAAGTTCCACGGCGTCGTTCCCCTCGACCCGGAGGCCGTTTTCAAGGAATTCGCCGGCTACGCCGCCGAGATGGCGCCTTTCATCAAGGACACCTCCCTCCTCCTTGCCCGCGAGATCAAGGCGGGGAAGGCCGTCCTGTTCGAAGGCGCCCAGGGCGTCCTGCTCGACCTCGACCATGGAACGTATCCCTACGTGACTTCATCCAGCGCTTCGGCCGGCGGGGCTTCGACCGGGCTGGGCGTCGGGCCGCGCGAAATCCATTTCGTGCTGGGCGTCGTCAAGGCCTACACGACGCGGGTCGGGAGCGGCCCGTTCCCGACCGAGCTCCGCGACGACCTGGGGAAGAGGATCGCCGCCCGCGGCGACGAGTTCGGCGCGACGACGGGGCGGCCCCGGCGCTGCGGCTGGTTCGACGCCGTGGCCGTCGCCTACGCCTGCCGCGTCAACGGGATCGATGGGCTGGCCTTGACCAAGCCCGACGTCCTCGAGGAGCTCGACGAGATCCGCATCTGCACGGGCTACCGCTATAAGGGCGACCTCCTGCCGGGCTTCCCGGCCGAACCCTGGATCCTGGAGAAGGCCGTGCCCGAATACCGGACGCTCGCGGGATGGAGGAATTCCGTCCACCGGGCGCGGGACTTCGCGGCTCTTCCGGCGTCGTTCAAGGATTACGTCCGGACGATCGAGGATTTGGTCGAGGCCAAGGTCGCCCTCATCTCGACGGGCGTCGAGCGGGAAGACACCATCCTCATTGACGGCATGTGGCCGGCCGGACTCCGGCTCGACCGGGTCAAGGCCGGGATCGGGCGATGAAGGGCGGAGGCGGCCGGGCCGGACTCGCCCAGTGGGTCGAGGTCAGCCGGAAAGCCCTGACCCACAATCTCGCCGAGTTCCGCCGCCGCGTCGGACGCGATCGCAAACTCCTGGCCGTCGTCAAGGCCAACGCTTACGGCCACGGCATCCTCGAAGTCTCGAGAATCGCGATCGGAGCGGGCGCGGACTGGCTGGGCGTCAACTCGCTCGAGGAAGGGATCGAACTCCGGCGGGCCGGCGTCCGGACGCCCATCCTTGTCCTCGGCTACGTGCCGCTCGGCCGGCTCGGGGATGCCGTCGCGCGCGGACTGCGCCTGACCGTCTACAACAAGGCCTCCGTCGACGGACTCGCGGCTGCCTGCCGCAGGCTCAAGAAAAAAGCGCGCGTCCACGTCAAGGTCGAACCCGGGACGAACCGGCAGGGCGTCCTCGAGGGCGAGCTTCCGGCTTTCGCCCGGTCCATCCAAAGACGACCCGGGCTCGTCCTGGAGGGGCTTTCCTCCCATTTCGCGAACATCGAGGACACGACGGATCACAGCTTCCCTCAGCGGCAACTTGCCGCTTTCGAGAGAAGCGTCCGCGGGCTCGAAAAGGCCGGTATCGAGGTTCCGATCACGCACATGTCCTGCACGGCGGCGACCATTCTTTTTCCCGAAACTTACTTCGACATGGTCCGGGTCGGGATCGGGCTCTACGGGCTTTGGCCCTCCAAGGAGACGTACCTCTCCTGCGCCCTGGACAAGCGGGAGCCCCTGACGCTCGAGCCCGTCCTGACCTGGAAGGCGAGGATCGCACAGGTCAAACGGATCGCCAAAGGCGGCGCGGTCGGATACGGCTGCACTTTTCGGGCGACCCGGCGCACGACGCTGGCCGTCATCCCGGTCGGCTACTACGACGGCTACGACCGCGGTTTGTCGAATACGGCCCATGTCCTGGTCCGAGGCCAGCGGGCCCCGCTGCGCGGACGGGTTGCGATGAACTTCAGCACGGCCGACGTCACGGATATCCCGGGCGTCGGGATCGAGGACGAGGTTGTCCTGCTCGGAGCGGACGGTCGGGAGCGGATCACGGCCGAGCAGCTGGCCGCGCTGGCCGGGACGATTTCCCACGAGATCGTGGCCCGAATCAACCCCCTCGTCCCCCGCATCGTAGTTTGACGAGCGCCTAAAATCCGATTGAGACCCCGGCGCTCAGGCGCGTTTCCCCTCCCCGGAAGTTGACTTCCCCTCCAAGGTTGACCCGTTCGCCGACGCTACCCCGCCTTTCAACACTCATGAACCGTTTCCGGTTCATGAGTGCCGGCATTCATACACTCACGAACCGAAAACGGTTCATGAGTACTGGCGCTCCAATGAGTATTAGTCCGTGGAGCTTCTGCCGGGGAGCAGCCTTGCAGCACTCATGACCCAGAAACGGGTCATGAGTACTGCGAAACGCCTGCACTCATGGCTTCGATGAGTGTCGAGGGGTTGACTCGCCCCGCGGCCTTTGTGTATGTTGAAAGCCATGAAAGCTCATCACGGATGCGGCGAGAAGGACCTAGCCCGCTACACGTGCTTCCGGGCCGGCGGACCCGTCGAGATCGACGGACGCCTGGACAAGCCCGCCTGGCGGAAGGCGCAAAAGTCGGCGCGCTTCGTCGACCTTGTCAGCGGCGTCCCCGGCTTTCTGGGGACCCGAATGGCCTCGCTCTGGGACGATGAAAACCTGTATGTCGCTTTCTGGGTCGAGGAGCCCGACGTCCGGGCCCGCCTTGCCGAACGGGACGCCCTCGTCTGGACCGAGAACGACGTCGAGATTTTCATCGGCGGCGAGGACTGCTATTACGAGTTCGAGATCAACGCCCTGGGCACGGTTTATGAAGTCTTCTACATCTGGCAGGACGCTTACAAGAAAGGGAGCCGCTTCGACGTCCCGGAGTTCGATTTGCTCTCCCGCCGCGTCGATGTCCTGGGCGGCTTCCAGGACGCCCTCCGCTGGGGCAAGCACCAGAGGGGCGCGCGCTGGGCAGTTATGGACTGGGACTTTCCCGGGCTCAGGGCGGCTGTCCAGGTGGCGGGGACCATCAACGACGCTTCGGATATCGATACGGGCTGGACGGCGGAGATCGCCTTCCCCTGGCGCGGGATGAAGGTCCTGGCCGGCAGCCGCCCCGTGCCGCCCCGCGACGGCGACGTCTGGCGGATGGATTTTTCGCGGTTCGAGCTCCTGGAGTATTGCGGCGTCAAGGCCGAGCCCCATCCCGGCTGGGCCCTCAACCGCCACGGCGTCTACGACTCCCACATTCCGGAATGCTTCTCCTTCGTCCATTTCTCCGGCCAAGAGCTTAAATAGTTGGTGACAGGCATCCATTTTCCTTTTTATTGGGCAAGGAAAATTGGGTAAAGAGATGTCTGTCACCAATTTCGGGAGATTGACTGACAGATGAATAGAACAAAACGCGAAAGGTGCTGGGGCGCCGGCGACGACGTTCTGATGAGGGACTACCACGACCGAGAATGGGGCGTACCGCTCCACGACGACCGGCGGATCTTCGAATTTCTGATTCTGGAGGGAATGCAGGCCGGCCTGAGCTGGAGAACGATCCTGCATAAACGGGAGAACTTCCGCAGAGCGTTCCGGAACTTCGATCCGGTTAAAGTCGCCCGGTTCACGACACGCGACGTCCGGCGGCTGATGGCCGACGCCGGCATCATCCGGAACCGGTTGAAGATCCTGGCCGCGATCAATAACGCCCTCCGCTTTCTCGAGGTCCGGAAGGAGTTCGGGTCCTTCGATGCCTATATATGGAGTTTCGTGGGCGGCCGGCCCATCCGCAACCGCCTCCGGTCCTTTAAGGAGATGCCGGCCAGGACGCCGCTCTCGGACCTCATCAACAAGGACCTCAAGGCCCGCGGATTCAAGTTCGTCGGATCGACCGTCGTCTATGCCCACATGCAGGCGACGGGCATGGTCAACGACCATCTGGTAACCTGTTTCCGGCACCGAGAATGCGCGAGGTAAAAGCCGGAATGGGGTCCTGTTGCGGCACGCCCCCGGCCGCCCCCCTCATGCTTTTTTGGCCGGGGCGGAATATGCTATTATAAAAGCCGGAAGAGGAGGACCATAACATGCCCGCATCGTCCCACGATCACGATCCCCAGGCCGTGCTCCTGAGCGTCGGCGCCCTGACGGTCGAGCAGATCGACATCATGCTTAAGACCCTGCCCGTCGATCTTTCCTTCGTCGATGAAAATGATACGGTGGTTTATTATTCCGCGGCCAAGGACAGGATTTTCGCCCGGACGCCGGCCGTCATCGGGCGCAAAGTCCGGAACTGCCACCCGGCCGAGAGCGTCTCGACCGTCGAGGCCATCCTCGAAGCCTTCAAGGCCGGGACGAAGAACTCGGCCGAATTCTGGATCGAGCTCGACGGCAAGTTCATCCTCATCCGCTACTTCGCCCTCCGCGACGGGAAGGGCGCCTACAAGGGATGCCTCGAAGTCAGCCAGGACGCGACCTGGATCCGGGGCCTCAAGGGCCAGCAGCGCCTGCTTGACTGGAAATAATTCGGGGCGTTAGTCTCGATACGGGTCACAGAGCGCTGAATCCGAGTATCGCGACGCTGACCGCCGTCCCCATCCCGTAACCGGCCAGGATATCCAGGACGTAATGCAGGCGCAGCGCCACCCGGGAGATCCCCACGCCGAAAACCCAGACGGCGAGCAGGGGAATGGCCCAACCGGGTACGACCGGCGCGGCCAGAACGGCCATGCCGACCGCCCGGGCGGCGTGTCCCGAGGGGAAGGAGTGGGGGTCGAGGAGCCGGTAGAGGCTCCCGAATTCGCCGTCCGGCCGGCGGCGCCGGATCGAGTACTTGATGAGGAAGACGGCCGCGGCCATCACGAAGATGAACGCGGCTTGGACCAAGGCGAACCGCCGCCAGGCCCCTTTTTCAAGAAGCCAGATCAGCCCGAGAAGGGGAAGGAGGACCCAGAGATCTCCGGAGTGGGCCATGACGGCGGCCAGCGCCTTCCAGACGCGGTTTCCGTCGTGGACGCGGAGGCGCTCCGAGGTGACGGTGTCGAGCTTCTTGATATCCTGCAGCGTCAAGGGGTTTCTCCCTGTCTTGGGCTGACAAAATATTTTACAACGAGACGCCCCCCGCGTCCACCGCAACCTTTCGGCCGGGCCGCAATAATATGTTGATATTAGAGGAAATAGATGTAAATCATTATTTGTCATTAATTTGGAGCATCCATGCGGCAAGAAAAAAGTCGAGTGCAGCCGCGCATTTAATAATTGACAAATCCTATAGAAATCATATTATATGGAAGCGAGCGTGGGTTTTGTGTATAATATGCTCCGGAGGAGAACCCCCATGAAGGAAAAAATAGAAGAAGCCCTCAAGAAGGTCCGTCCCTCCCTCCAGGCCGACGGCGGAGACGTCGAGTTCGTCGGATACCAGGACGGCGTGGTCAAGCTCAGGCTCAAGGGCGCCTGCGGCGGCTGCCCGATGTCCCAGATGACGCTCAAGATGGGGATCGAGCGGATCCTGAAGAAAGACATCCCCGAGATCAAGGAAGTCCAGTCCGTTTGAGTCGAACCGGGGCGCCGGGCCGGATGGCGCCCGATCCCTTTCATCAAGGGTAAGGCCAGGATAGGGCAAAGGGAAGGCCGTTGGGCGGAGGGAGCATGAAGCGGATTTATCTCGACCACATCGCCGCCACACCTCTCCACCCCGAGGCGTTCGAGGCGATGCTTCCTTTCCTCAAGGAAAAGTACGGGAACGCTCAAAGCCTCCACTCCCTCGGCCAGGAAGCCTCCCTCGCCGTCGAGGGCGCCCGCGCCTCGGTCGCCGCCCTTATCAACGCCGACCCGGCCGAGCTCGTCTTCACCGCCAGCGGCTCCGAGGCCAACAACCTCGCCGTCAAGGGCCTGGCCCTCGCCCAGCGCGACAAGGGGAAGCACATCGTCCTCTCGGCGATCGAACATTCCTCCGTGCTCAACGCGGCCCGCTCCCTCGACAAACTCGGGTTCAAAACGACCCTCGTCCCGGTCGATGGAACGGGGCTGGTCGATCCGGTCCGAGTCGAAAAGGCCCTGACCAAGGAGACCGTCCTCGTTTCGATCATGCTCGCCAACTCCGAGGTCGGGACGATCGAGCCGATCGCCGAAATCGCCTCGATCTGCCGCGCCCGAGCCGTCCCCATCCACACCGATGCTGTGGCCGCCGCCGGCGGCATTCCCGTCGACGTCCGCGCCCTCAACGTCGACGCCCTGAGCCTGGCCGGCGATCAGTTCTACGGGCCCAAGGGGAGCGCCGCGCTCTTCGTCAAGAAAGGGACGTGGCTCCAGCCCCTAGTCGACGGCGGGATCCAGGAAGCGGGCAAGCGGG
>JALHUR010000129.1 GCA_022867325.1 Candidatus Aminicenantota bacterium
ATACTAAGCCGTTTCCGGCTTAGTATGAGTGCCGATATTTACGCCGGGGATTCGAGGGGTTGACTGAACGCCGTCCGGCGTTCTGTTTCGGAGGGAACCTTTTAGTCCCGCCCTGCGTAATAGCTGGTGGAACGGATGGAGGAGGAGAACGGGGCGGGCCGGTTCGGCCCAAGGAAGGATTGTCCAATGAGAAACGAAGAAAGACGCGAAAAACGGGTCCTCACAGCCATCTTATTGTCCGCAACCGTCTTGTTCGCGGGCTTGCTTCTTGCCGGCGCCCAGCCCCAGGCCAAGCCTCCCCTGGATATCCCCAGGCTGTCCCACGCTCCCAAGATCGACGGCGTCCTCGACAACCCCATCTGGGAAAAAGAAGCTCTTAAAATCGAGGACTTCGTCCAGCTCACCCCCAAAGAGAACGGCCCGCCCACCGAGAAGACCGTGGCCTATGTCGGGTACGACGAGAAGAACCTCTACCTGGCCTTCCGCTGCTTCGACTCGGACCCCGCCAAGGTCCGCTGCTCGATCACGAGCCGGGACAACATCATCGACGACGACTGGATCCTCCTCATGCTGGACACCTTCAACGAAAAGCGCCGGGCCTTCGGCTTCTTCCTGAACCCGGCCGGGATCCAGATCGACGCCATGCGGACCGAGGAGGGCGGGAGCGATAACTTCGACCTGTCCTGGGACACCGTCTTCGACTCTGCCGGAACAATCGACAAGGACGGCTGGACCGCCGAGATCGCCGTGCCCTTCAAGAGCATCCGCTTCCCGGATCAGGAGACGAAATCCTGGAACATCGTCTTGGCCCGCAACCTCCCCCGCAAGGGCGAGATCATCCTCTGGCCGTCCTACAGCCGTGACGTCCCCGGGCTTCTCTCCCAGGGACGGATCTGGAGGATCCAGGGCCGCGTCGAGAAGGGCAAAAACCTGGAGGTCATGCCCATCCTGACCTCGCTCCAGCGCCAGGGCGAATCGCTCAACGTCCAGCCCGGGGCCAACGTCAAGTACGGGGTCAGCTCGAACATGACCCTGGACTTCGCGGCCAACCCGGACTTCAGCCATATCGAGGCCGATGCTCCCCAGATCGACGTCAACCTCCGCTACGCCCTCCGCTACCAGGAGAAACGGCCGTTCTTCATGGAGGGCATGGAGCTCTTCAGCTACCCCCAGATCGAAATGGTCTACACCCGGCGCATCATCGACCCGCTCTGGGGCGCCAAGATTTCGGGGAAGTTCGGCAAGACGGCCTACGGCATCCTCTCGGCCTACGACGTCAACCCGAGCGAGAGCCTCTGGGACGTCCACAGCGTCGGCGCCAATAAGAACGAGAGCGCCCTGTTCAACATCGTCCGGCTCAAGACCGACGTCGGCGCCGGCTCCTTTCTTGGCTTTTCGCTGGCCGACAAGGAGATCGACGGGTCCTGGAACCGTGTCGCCGGCCTCGACGGCCAGCTCCGTTTCAAGGACCGGGTCTTTGTCTTTTTCCAGGCTGTCGCCTCCAAGACGAGCGACGACGGGGAGATCACGGCCCTGGCCCCGGCCTTATACGCCGAGAGCTACTACACGACCAAGCATTGGACCGCCGGCGGCTACTTCATGGCCATCCATCCCGCCTTCGAGGTCTCCTCGGGCTTCATCAACCGGACCGACTACCGGAGCGGCGGCCTGTTCTCATCCCTGACCCTCTACCCCGACAAGAAATTCCTCAACCAGGTCCGCTTCCAGCTCCAGGCCGGACAGCGCGACTCCTACTTTGGGAGCACGGTCCAGGACCAGTGGGGCCGGTTCAATCTCCAGCTCCGCTTTACCGAGTTCAATCAGATGTTCATCACGCTCGAAAGAGCCATGGAGCGCTACGCCGACATTGATTTCCGGAAGACGAACCTGTCGGTCGAGTCGCAATTTAACCTGATCGGCTGGATGCCGCTCAGCTTCTTTTTTGAGACCGGCGGCAGCATCAACTATGACCCCGAAGACGCCTTCCTGGGCTATAGCAACGCCTACGGCGTCTCCGTCAACTTCAAGCCCAGCAAACGCCTGAACCTGGGGTTCGACCTCAGCAAACAGACCTTCTGGGAGAAAGCGGGCGGAAAAGAGCTCTGGGACTACAACGTCGTCCGGATGAGGACGACC
>JALHUR010000130.1 GCA_022867325.1 Candidatus Aminicenantota bacterium
AGTCCATCGTCATCAACATCCAGGGCGACGAGCCCCTGATCGAAGGCGGCTCGATCGACGATCTCGTCCTGGCCCTCCAGGACGAACGGATTCCGATGGCCTCGCTCATGGTCAAGACAACCGACCTCAACTTGATTCACGACCGCAACATCGTCAAGGTCGTCGTCGATAAGGACGGCTTCGCGCTCTACTTTTCCCGGGCGCCCATCCCCTACGACCCCTCCGATTATTTCCTGAGGCACATCGGGATCTACGGCTACCAGCGCGGCTTTCTGCTCGAGTTCGGCCGGCTGGCGCCGACCCGGCTCGAGCAGGACGAGAAACTCGAACAGCTCAGGGTCCTCGAAAACGGGTTCCGGATCAAGATGGTCGAGACGTCTTTCACGACCTTGAGTGTCGACGTGCCGGGCGATATAATCAAAGTCGAGGAGGTCTTGAAGAAGAGGGCCCATGGCTAAATTCATCTTCGTGACCGGCGGCGTCCTGTCCGCGTTGGGCAAGGGGATCGCCGCGGCGTCGATCGGAAATCTTCTCGAAAGTCATGGCTATAAAATCAGCCTCGTGAAGTTCGATCCCTACTTGAACGTGGACCCGGGGACGATGAATCCCTTCCAGCACGGCGAGGTCTACGTGACCGACGACGGGGCCGAGACCGACCTCGACCTCGGCCACTACGAGCGGTTCACGACGACGACGACCGGAAAGCCGAACAACTGGACGGCGGGCAAGATTTACGAAACGATCATCAAGAAAGAACGGAGGGGCGAATTTTTAGGCAAGACCGTCCAGGTCATTCCCCACGTCACCGACGAGATCAAGCGGGCCCTCGAGGCGGCCGCCCCCGGAGCCGACATCGTCATCGTCGAGATCGGCGGGACCGTGGGCGACATCGAGAGCCTGCCCTTCCTCGAAGCGACGCGGCAGATGCGCCTGGCCCTTGGCGGGGAGAACACCCTTTTCGTCCATCTCACGCTCGTTCCCTACATCCAGACCTCGGGGGAGCTCAAGACCAAGCCGACCCAGCACAGCGTCAAGGAGCTCCGGGCGATCGGGATCCAGCCCGACATCCTGCTCTGCCGGACGGACCGCTTCCTGACCCAGGACATCAAGTCCAAGATCGCGCTGTTCACCAACGTCCCCCTCGAGGCCGTTATCACCGCCAAGGACGTCGACAACATCTACGAGATCCCGCTCATCTTCGCCCAGGAAGGGCTGGACGCCATCGTCCTCAAACTCCTCAAGCTTCCGGCCAAGAAGAGGAATATCGAACGCTGGCGGACGCTCGTCCGGAAGATGAACGAGCCGGCCGGCGAGGTCGATATCGCCGTCGTGGGCAAGTACGCGGGATTTCAGGATTCCTACCTGAGCCTCAAGGAGGCCCTCAAGCACGGCGGCGTCGCCCACGATCTCAAGGTCAACATTCACTGGATCGAGGCCGAGGAGTTCGAGCAGGGGCGGCCGCCCAAGGCTCTGCGCGGCATGGACGGGATTCTCATCCCGGGCGGATTCGGACATCGCGGCATCGAGGGCAAGGTGCGGGCCGCCGCCTACGCGAGGGAGCGCAAGGTTCCCTTCTTCGGCATCTGTCTCGGCATGCAGTGCGCCGTCATCGAGTTCAGCCGGAACGTGGCCGGGCTCAAGACCGCCCACAGCACGGAGTTCGATCCCGAGACGCCCCACAAGGTCTTCTTCCTGTGGCGAGAGCTCAAGCGGGATCACGATCTGGGCGGGACGATGCGGCTCGGCCAGTATGCCTGCGCCTTGGAGAAAAATACCGTTGCCTATAAAGCCTATCGGAATTATAACATCTGGGAACGCCATCGCCACCGCTACGAGTTCAACCCCGAGTATGAAGCGCGGCTGGCCCTGGCCGGGATGGTTTTTTCGGGGCGCAACCTCGAGCACAAGCTGATCGAGATCGTCGAGCTCAGGGACCATCCCTGGTTTCTGGGCTGTCAGTTCCACCCGGAGTTCAAGTCCCGGCCCCTGACGCCCCATCCTCTGTTCAAAGCTTTCATCGGAGCGAGCCATGCCCACCGTCTCGAAAAGCATAAGTCTTGACGGCGGCGTCGTCCTGGGCGGCGGGCCGCTTTTC
>JALHUR010000131.1 GCA_022867325.1 Candidatus Aminicenantota bacterium
CAGTCATCGCCAGGCTCGGTCATCCTGTTCGGCGGCCATGACCCGTTCGCCGACGCCACCCCGCCTTGTTTGTACTGTTTCATTTTGATCGGCCAAAATCATAAGGCAGAAATTGTGCATTGTCAAATTTCCGAATGCCGAACCCGGATCCTCGCCCTTAGCGCGCACCTGGAAGCGGACCGTCCCTCTTTCCTGACCCCGGCGAACCGGCTATACTGGCCGACATGAGGATTACCGCCGCCCTCAAGCCCCTGCGGATCGGCCCGGTCGAGGTCGATTTCCCGGTCGTGCTGGCCGGCCTGGCCGGTTACAGCGACCTGCCCTACCGCCTGATCTGCCGTTCGACGGGGGCGCCCTTCTGCACGACCGAGGCCATGCTGGACAAGCAGGCCATTATCGAGGCCAGGCTTCGCCGCGGGCTCATCAAGCGCGACCCGGCCGACCGCCCCCTGGCCGGCCAGATCATGGGGAGCGATCCCGAGGTCATGGCCGAGGCCGCCGTGGCGCTTCGGGACATGGATTTCGACGTCATCGACCTCAACTTCGCCTGCCCGGTCAAGAAGGTCCTGAGCCGGAAGAGGGGCGGCTATTTAATGGGGGAGCCTTACCTCGCCGTCGAAGTCGTCGAGTCCGTCCTGTCCACCGTTCCCGACCGTCCGGTCACGGTCAAGCTCAGGCGGTCCTTCAAGGAGACGGATAAGGACAACCGGGCCTTTTGGAGGATCGCCCGCGCCGCCTTCGAGGCCGGAGCGGCCGGCATCTGCGTACATGCCCGGAGCGTCGACCAGAAATATCAGGGTCGCGCGGATTGGGCCTTTCTGTCGACGGTCAAACGCGAGTTCCCGGACAGGACGGTCATCGGGTCGGGGGACATCTTAACCGCCGAGGACGCGTTGAGGATGCTCGAGGAAACCGGCGTCGACGGGGTCACGGCCGCCCGGGGCGCGATCGGCAATCCCTGGATCTTCCGCCAGGCCCGAGACCTGGCCGCCGGCCGAGCGCCTTTTCATCCCTCGCTCGCCGAACAGCGCGAGCTCATCGAGCGCCATTTCCGGCTGGCCTCGGAGACGTTCGGTCCGGATCGGGCCCTCAGGATCATGCGCTATTTCGGGATCCGCTACTCGCGCATGCACCCGCACCCGGCCAAGGTCCGCAACGCCTTCGTCGGCGTCAAGTCCGCGCAGGATTGGCGGGCCGTCGTCAATGAGTTCTATAGCTGCTGAGAAAACTCTGAAGGTAGAGCGAGGAATAGTCGATGAAGAAGGCCGTATGAGAGCCCGAGCGGGCATGGACCGATTTGTCTTCAAATCGGGAGCGAGGGCTCGAATCGAGTGAAGCTTTCCTCGCCGGGGAAAGCGAACGTGCCTTCGAATCGACTATTCCTCGCCCTCCCGGCTTTAAACGCCGGAGACGACGACGTCCTTGAAGACCAGGCTGGGGAACCTCTGGCTGGAGTAGGGATAGGGGTCGTTGGCGACCTCGACGAGCCGCTGCCAGATCTTGAGGTGGTTGTCGGCGATGTTCATCTCGGACACGGCCTGGATCGGGATGCCGTTCTCGAACAACTGGCCGACGATCCCGATCGAGGTGTCGCCCGTCGTCGAGTTCGAGTTCCCGCCGATGAATCCCGTTATTAAAATTCCCCGGCCGAGGTCCTTCATGATCTCGGCGACCGAGCGCTTCCAGGGCGGGATGATCAGGGTCGAAGGGCTTCCGGTCGTCGGCTCCCAGCTCAGTTTCCGGCTGTAATACCAATCGACGTAGAACTCCTTGAGAACGCCCGCGTCGATCATGACCCGCTTCTTGGCGGCGAACCCGTCGCTATCGAACAATCGGCTCCCCAGCGCTCCCTTGATAAAGGGATCGTCGATGAGGGTGAGTTTGTCGCTCGCCACTTTCTGGCCTTTTTTATCGGCCAGGAAGCTCTGTTTCTGCTGGATGCCCCGGCCGAACATGGCCTGGAGGAAGCCGCCTCCGAATCGGGCCACGACCCTGTTTTCGATGATGACCGGGAGCGTCTCTGTCTTGAGTTTCTTCGCGCCGAACAGGGCCAGGGTCCGCCGGGCCGCGTCAATCCCGATCATCTCGGGCTTGGGCAAGTCCTTGCGCCGGAAGGCCACGGCGACGCCGTATTCGGCGGGCCGGCGGTCTCCCTCATCCTTGCCCGTCATCTCCGCGCTGCCCACGAAATAGGTGGCTTCCGTGTAGCCGTCGAATCCGTTACTGGCCATCAGGAGCGACTCGCTGTAGCCGTCGGTCGATCCGGCCGTGACCGAGATGACATTGTCGCCGCCCTCGGCGAGGCAGCCCTCCTCGATGGCTTTGACGAAGGCGTGCCGCTCGTCCGGAGACAGCGTCTTGTAGTCGGGATCGACCTGGCCCAGGTCGAGTTCCTGACGGCCCCGGTAGTACTTCGGGTCGGGGAGGCTCCGGAAGGGATCTTCGGCCAGGAGCTTGGTCTGGGCGACGGCCCGGCCGATGAAGTCCTTGAGGGCGTCCTTCCTGAGGTCCGAGGTGCTCATGGTGGAGTAGCGGCCGTTGACGAAGATCTCGAGGGAGAGGCCTTTCGTCGACGCTTCTTTGATATTCTCAGGCTTGCGGTCCCGGTAGCTGATTTCGACGGTTCGCTCGCCGTCGATCCCGATCCGGCAGGCGTCGGCGCCCGCCGCCTTGGCTTCTTTGATGCCCCAAGCCGCGAGATCGTACATGTCCTGTTTCATCGTTCGTCTCCTTTCCTCAGCTCCGGGTTCCGCCCACCGTCAGGGATTTGACGAGGATGGTCGGCTGGCCGAACCCGCAGGGCGCGGCCTGGCCGTCCTTGCCGCAGGCGCCGGTTCCTCCCTGATTGAACTGGAAGTCGCCGGCGACCATGGTCGTATTCGCCAGCATTTTGGGCCCGTTCCCCATGATGTTGACGTCCTTGATCGGGGCGCCCAGCTTTCCGTTTTCGATCATCCGGCCCTGGGAGACGAAAAAGGCGAAGTCGCCCTCTCCGATCTTGACCTGGCCGTTGCTGACGTCCTGGACGTAGATGCCCTTGCCGGCGGCCTTGATGACCACTTCGGGCGTCGCCGGCCCCGCCTCCATGTAGGTATTCCTCATGCGCGGGATCGGATAGTGCTGGTAGCTCTGGCGGCGGCCGTTCCCGGTCGGCTTGACGCCGTA
>JALHUR010000010.1 GCA_022867325.1 Candidatus Aminicenantota bacterium
CCTCGATAAGGACGCCATGGCCAAGTACGCCGACGCGCTTAAGTCGGCCGGGTGGAAGATCATGTCGACCTTCACCACGGGCGAGGGCTCGGGGACGTTCAGCGCCGGCCGCGAGGGCGGCCTCAACCTGGTCGGAACCTTTAACGCCGAGGACAAGACCGGCAGCATCTCAATTATGCTCAAGCCTGAGGAAAAGCAGGAGTAGCGGCGAACGCGTCCGTTTCCAAACCCGAGGACGCCGCTCGGCGTTCTCCTTTCGATCTTTGCCCGGCTTCTTTTTTTAGGGGATTTGGGTTAAGGTAAAGATATCGGGAGGCCGCCATGAATCACAAACGAACCGCGATCGCCGTTTTAGCCGTCGTCCTTCTCTTTTGGGGAGCATTATCAGCGGCCCAGGATAAAAGCGTCCCGCGTCCGACGCCCACGACCCGCGAGATGAACCTGCTCTGCTGGCAGGAATTCGGGGAGCTTGTCCCGGCCCGGATCGAGACCGTCCTCGTTCCGATGGGCTCGCTCGAGCCGCACGGCGTCATCCCCAACGGGACGGACAACCTGGCGCCCGAGGCCATGGCCCGGGCCGTCGCCGAGAGGGTCAACGCCCTGATCGCGCCGACCCTGAACTACGGCGTCACGGCGGCCATGAAGGCTTTCCCGGGCGCGGTCTCGATTTCCGAGGAGGCCTACGCCCCCTTCGCCGAAGAGATCCTGGGCAACCTGGCCGACAACGGGTTCAGGAACATCATCGTCCTCACCGGCCACGGCGGGAACACGGCCCTGCTCAACCGGGCCGCGACCCGGGTGGCCAATCGATGCAGGGTTCGGGTCCTGGTCGTCAACTGGTGGACCCTGGCCGACGACATCACCAAGGAGGTCTTCAAGGAAAATGGGGGCCACGCCGGGAACAACGAGACGGCCTACGTCCAGGCCGTAGTACCGGATCATATCCATCCCGAGCGTTACAAGCGGGAGATGGCCTCGCCCAATCCTCCGGCCGGGGCCTATTACGCCGTCCCCGTGACTTCGACGATCGGCCTCTACGAAAAAGGTCAGGGCTATCCGACCTTCGATCCCGCCCAGGCTAAGGACTACTTCCGCAAGGTCAACGACCGCGTCGCCGCCCTCATCCTCGACACGATCAAGAAGTGGGACCTGGCGGGCGTCTACCGCTGACCGAGAGCCGTTTAAAAAAAGACGGAGTTCAATGAAGATGTGATGGCGAAATCATGGCCGACCCAGTTATAGGGCCATTCCGTGAAGAAATGATAGGGCATGAAAAACCCGACGCCGGCGCTGACCCCCTTCAGGAACTGCCAGCTCGCGGCGAATGATCCCCGGAACTGAATGGGGTTGCTGGTTGTGGCCGGGCCGCTCGACGGCCAGGGGGCCGAGCCTGCTTTCCCGATTGTCTTGCTTTTTTTGAGGGGCTCGCTTACCATGAAGTTCTACGAACGGTCATGCCGAACGACAGGAATCCCAAGCGATACGGGCTCATCGGGACCATCACCCTCGACCATATTTCCTACCAGTCGGGGCGGGCCTTCGTCGGTCTCGGCGGCGTCCTCTACCAGGCGGCCGCGCTCTGCGGGCTGGGCGAACGGGTCTCGCTCTTCAGCCGTTGCGGACGCTATCTCCAGGACGAAGTCGAGAGAGCCGTCGCCGATTGGGCCGGGCTCCGGCGCGAAGGCCTCGTCTACGTCGCCGGTCCCGGGAACCAGGTCCGTCTCCACTATCCGGATCGGGGAGAGCGCCGGGAGGTCCTGGAATCCGTCGTCACTCCACTGGACGCCAAGGACATCCTTTCCGGCCTCGACCGGATCGATATGCTGATGCTCGTCATCAATTCGGGATTCGACATCGAGCTCGCCGAGTGGCGGGCCGTCATGGCGGGCGTCCGGTCGCCCGTCTGGCTCGATGTCCATTCCTTGGCCCTCTTTCCGTCGATCGGCGTCCACAGGGACTATCGGCCCCTCCCGGAATGGACCCGGTGGGCCGAGGGCGTGACCTACCTCCAGGCCAACCTGCAAGAGGTCGCCTGCATGATGGGCCATCCCGAGCGGTTTCCCGATGACCGGGAGCTCAAAACGTTCGCGCGCCTCTCCTTTAGGCTGGGCATTTCGGCCGTCTTCGTGACTTTGGGCAAGTTGGGAGTCAGAGTTCTGACGCCCTCCAAATTCCGGAAGATCCGGTCCCGCGATCTGGGGGCGCCCCTGGACAGCACGGGTTGCGGCGATATTTTCTGCGCCGGGACCATGGCCTGTCTTGTCCGGGGAGCCGATCCGTTCAAGGCGGCCGCCTTCGGGGTTTCGCTGGCCTCCCGGGGCGTCACGGTCTCGGGGGTCACGGAGACCTACCGGCTGACGGCGGATATCGGGGCCGCCGAACTCAGGAAGATGTGACTACGACTCCAGTCCGAAGGAGGACCGATGAACCTGAATCGAAATAGGGCCGCCGTCCTGGCCGCGGTTGTCGCCATCCTGGCCGCTTCCGGCTGCCGCGGGGCCAAGGTCCGCCCGATCACTCCGGGCGAGATCGAGGCCCATATCCGTTTCCTCAGCGACGACCTCCTCGAAGGCCGCCGGACCGGAAGCCGCGGTCTCAGCCTGGCCGGCCTTTATCACGAGAGCTGTTTTCAATCCCTCGGCCTGGAGCCCGTCTTTAACGGCCGCTACCGCCAGACCTTCGACCTCAAGGGCGCCCTTCCCGACCCGGCCGCCGGCCTCGAGATCTTCAACGACAGCGGCATCCTTTCGCCGCGCCGCCTTGACGATTACGTGGTCGCGTCCTTTCGGGAGGACTGTCCCGAAGGCGTGGAAGGCGAGCTCGTCTACGCGGGCTACCTCATCCAAGCGCCGGAGCGGAACTGGGACGACATCAAGGGCGCCGACCTCAAGGGCAAGGTCCTTCTGGTCGAGATCAACGAGCCGGGCAACGAGCCGGGAGGCGTCTTCGACGGCCTGGACATGACTTATTACGGACGCTGGATCTGCAAATTCGAGAAAGCCTCCGAGCTGGGCGCCGCGGGCTGTCTGATCATCCACAACACCAAAGGCGCCGCTTACGGCTGGGAAGTCGTCCGGAACTCCTGGTCCGGGGAGCAATTCTTCCTGCCCGACCGGGAGCAAAAGCTCTTCTTCCGCGGCTGGATATCCGGCGAGACGGCCGAGCAGGTTTTCCGCCTGGCGGGCCGCGAGCGCGGATCGCTCCTGGCCAAGGCGGAGAAATCCGATTTCGTCCCGGTGCCGCTCGACCTCAAGGCCCGCGTCCGCCAGCGGCCTTCGTTCCGGATCGTTCCGACCGAGAACGTGGCCGCCCTCCTGCGCGGGAAGCGGGGCGGCCGAAAGGAGCGAACGATCGTCATCTCCGCCCATTACGATCACCTCGGAATGGACGACTCTCTCCAGGGCGATCGGATCTACAACGGCGCCGTCGACAACTCGTCGGCCTCGGCGACCATGCTCGCCCTGGCCCGCTATTTCTCGGAGCGGGCCGGAGACCTCAAGGCCGATCTCCTGTTCGCGGCCGTAACGGCCGAGGAGCAGAATCTCCTCGGCTCGGACTATTTCGTCCGCCATTTGCCCGTCCCGGCGGCCTTGGTCCTGGCCGACCTCAACCTCGAGATGACGAACGTCTGGGGAGAGACCGAGGACGTGTTCGGGATCGGCGCCAAGCATTCCGACCTCGACGAAGTCCTGGCCCGGGCGGCCCGGAACCTCGGTTTGACTTACACGCCCGAGCGGCTGGGGGAGCTGGGTTTCTTTTTCCGTTCCGACCAGATCAGCTTCGCCCGGGGCGGAATTCCAGCCGTCTGGCTCCACCACGGCGTCGTGTCGCGGGGAAAGGACAAGGAGCGGGTGGCCCTCGCTTACGACGAGTATCGGCGGGCGGGCTACCACAAGGTCACGGACGAGATCAAGCCGAACTGGGACCTCCGGGGCGCCGTCCAGATCGCGCGCTGGGCCGAGGAGATCATCGACATCCTGGCCGAGGCCGAGACCCCGCCCGAATTCAAGCCGACCAGCTCCTTCAAGCGCTAGGTTTGACCCCGACTCCCGATTTTGGTAGAATAGCGAACGCCAAGACAATGGACAGCGTTTCCAAAGTATTGTTTCTCTCCGAATACCTCAAGCCGGCCTCGGTAGTCTTCGACCTCAAGGCCAAGGACAAGGTCCAGGCCCTCGATGAGCTCTGCGACGTCCTCGCCAAGCAGAAGCACATCGCCAATAAAAAGCTGATCCTGACCCGGCTCATCGACCGCGAGCGCCTGGAAACGACGGGCATCGGCGACCATGTCGCCCTCCCCCACGCCCGGGTCGACACGGGAGGGGAAGTCGCGGTGGCCGTGGGCCGCTCCGAGAAGGGGATCGACTTCGAGTCCGCGGACAATAAGAAGGTCCATCTGATTATCCTCGTCGTCTGGAATCCCTCGATTCCCGGCCTGTTCAACCACCTGTTCGCCGGGCTGGCCAAATTCCTGCGCCGGCCCGAATTCCGCCATCGGGCCTTCCAGGCCAAGGACAAAGCCGACCTCTACAAGGTCCTGTCCGAAATTGAGCTCATGCTGCCGCTGCTCGACATGACCGTGTCGCGGGCGAGCTTGATCAAACGGCTCCAGGAGATCGAGATCAAGCGGAATAAGGCGACCAGGGAACAGAAGAAAGCTCTCGAGAAGGAATCCGCCCACCTCCGGGAGGAGCTCGACCAAGCCCTGCTGGCCCGGTTCGACCGGCTCATGCAGCGCTACGGATTCGCCGTGGCCGATGTCGCCGAGGGCGCCTGCCAGGGCTGCAACATCAATGTCGCGACCGGGATGAGCGCGGCCATCGAAGGTTCGAACGACATCTACATCTGCGAGAATTGCGGTAAATTTCTTGTGGCCGCCCGCGCGGCCAAGCCCGTCAAAAAGAAGAAAAAGTAGGGGGAGACGGACTCAGTCCGCGGCGGCGATTCTCTCCGTCCCGAGCTTGCCCGGCGTCAGGAGCCTGTAGACGGGGCATTTGTCGAACCCGCGCCCCCATTGCGGAACCAGGTAGCGGTCGAAGCCGTTCCAGTAGAATAGGCCGTCGTCGCTGGCCGGTTCGAGGAGGTAGCAGGCGAGGCTCCCCAGCGGCTGTCCGGTCCGGACGACGACCGTGCCGGCCGGGAATTCCCGCTCCTCGGTCAGATACTCCCCTTTATATGTCCCCCTTTTTAGAAAGGGGGACCGCAGGGGGATAAGAGAATACAACAGATATGAGAGCGTCTTTGGCATATTGACGCTGTCCTTATAGTCCCCTCCTCTCCAGAAACGCCTTCCTTTTAGCTTGATCTTCGCCCTGACCAGGCTGTTGACCGGGGCCTATTTGGTCATGCGGTGCAATTCCGCCTGGGCTATCCCATACTCGACGTATGTCGTGACTTCCGTTTTTAGGCAATCCTCCAAAAGGGCTTTCGCCCGGGGGAAGTTCCCCCCAATGAGCTCTTTTTCAGCGATATAAAAGAAGGCTTCACATTTCTGCCATTTAGTTTTCGCAAGCCTGAGGAGGTCATCTTCCTTCAAAGCTCCAGCGTAGAACTTAAGGATTGATTCTGTCCAGGACTCTGCCCTTGGAGAATTCAATCGCTCGCGCAGAACTGTTTCCGCTTCGGCGTTGGCCCCGCTGCGGTTCAATGAAAGATAGCGGTAGAGGAGCGCATAGTCATAGAGCGATTCAGAGGGGTTTAAGTCTGACATGGCGCTGACAAAGTACTGGGCCGCCTTGTCGAAGGTCCCTAGTTCCATGTATTCCGCGCCCTGAGACAGGAAGATTTGTCCCCGTTCTCTCGGATTTTCCACTTCGGCTAAAGCTCGATCCATGACCGCGGCCGCGCGCTGCTCCTGATCGGTCTCCGCGTAGAATCGTGCCAGCTGGGTGTACGTCCGCCCGATACCGGGCATGAGTTGCAGGGAGTACTCTGTGAAGTCAATGGCCTCCCGATAGAGACCCCTTTTAAATGCCACATTGCCCAGTATTCCCGCGCTCTCGGCTGCGATGCCTCGGATGAGTTGGTTACCCGAATCGGTCTGGAGCACCCTTTCGCACTGGGAAAGGGCGAGCTGCAGATGCTCTTTTGCTCGCTGCGCATCGTGTTTCACCCAACTGTAATACTGCGCTACGCCGAAAATCCCTATGGCTGAAGCAGGGTTTTGTGCGATAAGCTTCTTGAGCTTCACAAGCATATCGCGAACCTCGAAGAGGCCCAGCTTCTCTCCTTCCCGCACTTTCATCAGGTAGTAACCCTCGAGACACATCAACGCGATCTCATGGCTTGGATCAACCCCCAGCGCTCTCCGGGCATTTCCCTTAACCGACTCTAAAAAAGCTCTATCTTGCACAGATTGAAAGTAAAATGGGACGAGCTTGCTCAGGGCAAGGTATGCGTATGCGTCTGCAAAACGGTCATCAAGCTTTAAGGCCCCTTCAAAAAAGGGAACGGATTTTTCAAGGCTATCCTTGGTCCATTTGTCCAGTTCTGCTTTTCCCTCCAGGAAAAGCTCGTATGCACGAAAATCCCCGGTCTGCCTTTTCCGGACCTGTTGCTCTTCAGCGTGGGAGATCTTGAGGTTCAGAGTCCGCACAACCTCATTTTCAAGGTCGTCTTGGATGGCCAAAATATCCTCCAGCTCACCGCTGCGGTTTCTTTCCCAGAAGACGACATTTTCTTTTCCATCCACAAGCCGTGCCGTCACCCAGAGTTTTCTCGACGCTATCTTGACGCTGCCCTCGAGCACGGCATTTACGTCAAGGTCCTTCGCAATCTGCCCGATGGATGCCGACTGATGTTTGTATCTGAGAATGTCCGAGCGCGGCGCCACCTTCAGACTCCGTACGCGGGAGAGCCGGGAAATCAAGCCATCGGTCAGACCGCTCGCAAAACGCTCGGAGCCTTCCTCCTGGCTTAAATCCTGGAAGACCATGACGGCCATAGAGGTCTCATATTTTCTAAGCACCAATTTAGGCTTACCCAGGAAGGGCCAGAAGAACCAGAGGACGGGGATGAAGGCGACGACAAGGGCTGGAACGAAACGCAAAAGCCACTTTCTGACCTTGGATCGGGTTATTCGCAGTTTGGTCCGTGAGATCGATACCCATCCTTCAGCTTCCCTCAGCTTATTCAAATCGGCAATCAACTCGTCGGCCGTTTTGTAGCGGCGGGCGAGATCCTTTTCGAGGAGGCGCATGACGATTCTGCCGAGCTCCCTGGGGAGCCCCAGGGCGAGATCGGAAAGCGGTTTTGGCTGTCCGTTTAGCACCGAGTGGAGGACAATCTGGTCATTGTCTCCTCTGAAGGGGAGCTGCCCGGAAATCATCTCATAGCACATCACACCAAGCGCCCAAAGATCGGTTCGATAATCGACTTCGTCCCCTCTTGCCTGCTCAGGCGACATGTAGGCAACGGTCCCCACGGTCGTCCCTTCTCTTGTGAACCTTTCTCTTCCTGTTAACTTCGCTAAGCCGAAGTCAACGATCTTCATCGTGCCATCTATTGGGACCATAACGTTAGCAGGCTTGATGTCCCGATGGACAATGCCCTTATGGTGCGCAGCCGCAAGCCCCGAGGCCACCTGAACGGCGATCTCAACCGCTTCCTCAGCCTTAAGAGGACCGCATTCAATCTTCTTCTTTAGCGACTCCCCTTCGTAATAGTCCATGCAGATGAAGATCTGTCCATCAGCGGTCTCATCGACATCATGAATCGTGCAGATGTTGGAGTGTTGGAGAGCCGAAGCGGCCTGAGCTTCGTTAATGAAACGAGCTTTGATCTCGGAATCTCCGGTGAGTTCAGGAGGGAGGAACTTCAGGGCAACGAGACGGTGCAGTTTGGTGTCTTCCGCCTTGTAGACGACTCCCATCCCGCCCTTGCCAAGCTTTTCAATGACCTGGTAGCGGCCGGCAAATGTGGAGCCCGTGGCCAGCTCTTTGATAGGCATTTGAATGGTTTCCGTGACTTCCGGATGGATCTCCTTCGAAGTCGGGAGCGTCGTTCCGCAATCAGCACAAAAACGGGAAGAATCCGGGTTGGATAAATGGCATTTCGGGCACTTAACGGCCAAGCTTGACCCCTATAATTAGGTGTGGCTCAAGATTATCAAAGAATCGAGGGAGCGTCAATTCACCCTCCCTCTTTTCCCCTTTTCTCCTCTCCCCCTTGCCCAGGCTGTCCTGAAATTATATCCAGAAATCAATATTCAGCCGCCCGGCGCCGCCCTTCCCCGAGACGACTTGCCCTGGGTGTCCTGAAATTATATCCATAAATCGATAATCAGCCGCCCGGCACTTTACCATTTCCCCCCCCGACGACTTGCCCTTATTTTTTCTTGCCAAAAAGCGTGCCCCCAAGCGAAAACAGTATCTAAAGGTAAGCCTGGCTCGTCCTCAATGGGCTCCAGAAATCAAAGAAGATTGAGATCGTGCCGTATCAGGGGATTAGGGATAGGAAATTCCTTTTTCCACGGCGCCGCGAATTACGGCTCCAATCGATGAATCTCCCCGATTGACCACGCTGGTAATATACTTCCGGCCGCGCGGGGATGTCAAGACAGGCAAAAAGCGATACGGAGGAGCCGGTTGACGCGAAAAACCCCTTCGGGCCGGCCGAAAGTGTACAGAATCCCACTCCCCATGATCACGAAAGATTAGAAATATTCCC
>JALHUR010000132.1 GCA_022867325.1 Candidatus Aminicenantota bacterium
AGGTCCAAGGCCGTCTCCAGGACGTTCGCCTGTCCGGGGATCGGGAGATGTAAAGATCCTTACCCGGGCTTATAAAAAGCATCCGGGGCTTAGACGCGCTTGACAGCGGCGAGGGCCGGACGTATCCTCGATTTCCGAGATGATGACGACGGGACGGAAATGGACCTTCCCCGCGGCAGCGATCGCCTGCGCCTTGTTCGGGGCTTTCGAGATCGCCGGCGGCCGCGGATCGGGACAAGAGCTGCTCGGCCCGCTGACCAAGGAGCAGATCTTGAACGTCCTGCCCGAGTGCGGGTTCGAGAGAAACGCCTATGGGCCGGCGGCCGCGGCCCTGGACATGATCCGCTCGGCGGGCGTCGCGATCCGGGTCGAAGCCTATTTCGCGAGTTCGGATGCCGAGCAGGTGAAGTGGGTTGGCCGTTTGATGAAAATCGAGGAAGCGGCGGCCGGGTCGAACCTGGCGGTCGACTACTCGGGCTTGGCCGGGACGGGCGATTCCTTGGCTGCCGCAAAAAACATAGACAAACTCCCGGCATTCATCATTTATGTCGACGGTGTCGAGAAAGGGCGGCTGTCGGGGACGTTCGAACCGAGCCTGGAGGAGGTGCTGGTTTCTTTCTTGCCCCAGCCGCCCGCCGCGGAAGAAAATCCGCCCGAGACATCCGAAGACGCGATCTACGCCGATCGGGATTACTTCCGCGGGATCCCCCACGCCCATTTGCCTCTCGATTGCACCCGCTGTCACATCCCGCGCCGAAACGGCCCATGACGATCCGGACCATGCGCGATGCGGACCTGGATTTCGCGGCCGAGTCCGCCGCTCTCGAGAATTGGCCGAGCGAGACCCGCGAGGCGTTCGAAAATTTTTTGGGGTACGACCCGGCCGGATGCTTTGTCGCCGAAATCGACGGCCGGCCGGCGGGAATCTGCGTCGCCACCGCCTACCGGCGCTCCGGATTCGTCGGCGAGATCATCGTCCGGAAATAGACGCGGGGGAGGGGGATCGGGCCGCGGCTACTGGAGCATGCCGTCAATTATTTGAAGGGCCGGGGCGCCGAAGCCGTCTACCTCGACGGCGTCGAAAGAGCAGTTCCATTCTATGAAAGCGTCGGTTTCCGCAGAGTCTGCCGCTCCCTCAGGTTCTTGGGACATATCGAAGGCCGGACCCACCCCGCTCTAAGGCCGATGCTCCGTGACGATTTGAAAGATGTGTGCCGCCTCGATCGGGACTCCTTCGGCGACGATCGGAGTTATTTTCTGGAGCGCCGGCTGGCGGCTCATCCCAGGTTCGCGAAGGTCCTGGAGAGCGAAGCCCGGATCGCGGGCTTCATCCTGGGCATTCAAGGCCGTGGGCTGGTCGCCGCCGGACCTTGGATTGCGCGCGCCGAAGCGGAGCGTCCTTTGGCGCTTTTGGAGGGCTTCGCCCTCGAGACCGGGAGCTTGCCCCTCCGGATCGGAGTCCTCGAGACAAACGTCCGGGCCGCGGAATCCCTACGCGGCCTCGGCGGCCTTCAGCCCCAGCGCTCGAGCTGGCGGATGGTCCTGGGGACGGGGGACCGCCTGGGGAATTCCCCGCTGTGCTGGGCCGTCGGCTCCCCGGCCAAAGGCTAAAAGTAGACTCCGCCCGGGCTGCCGGGGCCGCCGAATCCGCCGCCGAAGCGGGGATTGACGACGTTGCTGTAGACGGATCCGAAGCTGTAATTAAATCCGACGGCCAGGGAGTAATTATAGTCCGTGGCGAGCTCCTTGCGCCGCAGGAGGAGATCGTCGAGGCTGACCTCGCTCTTGCGCAAGGCGATTTGGTCGTGGACGGCGGCGTAGCGTCCGTCCAGGGTCAGGGCCAGCCCCTTGAGAATCCGGAGCGACAGGCCCGCCGAAAACCTGAGCCTCTTGTAGGCGAAGTTGTGGAAATAGTGGGACCCTTCGGCCGAGATCTCGGCGTTCCCCCAGGGTTCGGTGAAGGACAGGGTCGCCGTCAGGACTTGGCTGACGACCGTCTGGGACAGTTTGTCGTAGATGGTCTCCTCGAGGTACTTATTGTAGGTGACGGCGATGCGGTAGAGAATGCGGAGCTGGCGCCGGGTCGACTCGGAGTAGGGGAAGACGTCGAACTCCAGGGCCGGGGCTAGGCTGAACCCAGTCGCGATATTGCTGTAGGTCGAATAGCTCAGGTTCACGGTGCCGCCGACGGACCAATGATCGCTCAAGCTTCGGACGTAGAGCCCGTCCAACGACCGGGACCGCGAGGAGCTCTCCTCCTGGTAGTCCTCGTAGTCGAACTTGCTCTCGTCGTAGCTCCCCGAGACACCCAACCGGAACTTGGAGGCGGGCGTCACGCGGTTGATCGAGACGTTGCCGTTGAGGGAGTTGTACTTGCGGGTCTTTTCGCCGTTGAGCCGGCCACGGGCGCTGAAGCTGAACACCCAGAAGTCCCAATTGTCGGCGACCGCCGTCGGCTTGAGCGTCCGCTCCGTGCTGAGGGACAGGATCTTGGAGATCGGCGTCCGGGCCGCGTAGGGCGCCATACCCAGCTTCAGGATCTGGACCATGCCCTTCCGGATCTCGTCCTCGGTCTCGGTCCGGTTCGAGTAGAATTTGAGCTCGTTGTTCAGGCCGGCGCAGGTTCCCTGCCCGATAAAGGCGATCGTGTATTCCCGGCCGCCGCCGCCCGTCCGCTGCTGAGTGATCAGGACGTGGACGTCGGCCTCCCGGCGGTCCCAGACGTAATTGACGAAGGTGATCTCGGTCCGGATGTAGTCGATGTCGAGGCGGTTGCCGTCGATGAAGACCTTGGGCGCGGACTTTTTGAGGGCATCCATCTCCTGGTCGTTCATCTCCTTCCTAACGTCGGCACTGGCTTTGTCGGCAGGGGAGGCGGGCGCGGCCGAGAGGAGAGAGGCGGAAACCGGGACTATGGAAAAAGCCGTAAGCAGGGCATAAATGGTTGCGCGCTTCACTTTAATACTCCTTATCCGCGGACACGGACCGGAATCAGCGAATTCTTCAGGTTTCCGCGAGGCCAATCATTATAGCCAGTTTCCCGGAGTCCGTCCATGGGGGCGCGCAGGAAAACCCGGTCGTTAAGCGCGAGGCCGGACCCATCGGCCGTCAGGTGCTAAAACGATCTATCGGCCCCGGCGGGAGGCGGCGGAGCTCATTGTCCGCGGAAAAGAGTCCAGGGATGGGCCTTCATGTCCTTTAAATAAGGAATCTGCCAGGCCCATTCGGGACGGGCGGCGCTGAAGGTGGCGGCACCGAAATCCCGGCCGCAGGGATGCCCCATCCGGGCCCAGATCTTGAATTCCCGGGCCAGCGCGGCCGAGGTCGCTTTGCCCTGGACGGCCCCGCCGGGGTAATAAGGAGCCCAGGAGAATTCGGGAAGTCCCTTGGCGTCGGAATCGACGTGGCCGCACAAGGTGTTGGCGTTATCGGCCGGCCGGCCGGTCGAGGCGTCCAGGTGGTCGCCCAGGAAGGCCATGGCCTTGTCGACATCGATCGTCCCTCGGTTCTCCTCCATCAGGGCCTCCCAGCGCGATCGCCGGACACAGACCGACTGCGCGGTGTTCTTGGGGTCGAAGGTCGTTTCCTCGGCGATGACCTTCTCGTCGAGCGGGAAGTTGGCTCCCACATAGTATCCGTCCTTGGTCCGCCAAACCCGACGGTTCTTGAGGCCGAGCTCGAGGCGGGCGATTTCCCCCGCGTTGAGGTCGGCGACAAGCCAGTCGTTGGCGTAGGCGCCGTTATTGTCCGCCGTCATGATCCGGACGAAATCGTCGATCGAGGCGGCGTACTGGGCGGCTTTGCGGGCCCGGGCGAACTCGGGGGTTCCGTCTTCCTTGAACCCCTTGAACTGGGACATGGTCGTCTCGGTGGTGAGGAGGCCGGCGCCGTTGACGACGAATTCGTCGCCGCTGTGGATGTAGCCGGGCATGGCGTCCATCAGGACGCGGTGCCCCCGGTCGGGAACAATATCCAGGATCGCGTTCCAGCGCTCGCCCAGGATGTATTCGGTCCAGTTGTTGTGGGCCATGACGACGCCGCCGTCGGCCGTATAGCTCCCGACGGCGACGAAAGCGCTGCAGTAGGCGGGCGCCTTGTTGTCCCCCGAGCCGGATTTGGCCTTGTCCTCGAGATAGGGAATGTAATACCAGGCCAGCTCGATCCAGCCGTTAAGGGCGGTGATATCGATCCGGTCGCAGGCCAGATCGGGACGGCGGGCCCGGACGCCCTCGGTGATGCCTTCGATCTCTTCCCGGGCCTCCGGGTCGAGCTTGGGCCAGAACATCCGCTCGGCCGCTTCCCGGAAGAAGGCCCAATCGCGCTTGGCCGATTGCGGGAAATAGAAGGCCATCGTCTTGAGGACGTCGTCGATTTCCCCGGCCAGATGCCAGCCGTGCTGGAAGCCGACCTCGCGCGGGGAGCCCTGGAGATGGACGAAAGCCCAACCGTCGCGGTCCTCCCGGAAGGAGCCCTTAAGCCGCGGATCGGCGGCGGGGGAGGCGCTGCCCGGCGATGGCGCGTCCTGCTTTTTGCCGCAGGCGGATACCAGAAATACGGTTGCGATGAGCCCGAGGGCGGCGGCGGTCCGGAGAGAAAAACGGGGGCGGTTCTTTCGGATCATCGGTCCTCCTCGACGAGGGATGGGAAGACAATAAAACACATCCGGCGGGGCTGTCAAGGTCGAAGCCCCGAGACCCTGCTTCGTCACTATAGCCTTGACAAGGCGGTCCGCATCGTCCTTTTCGCCGCGGCCGCCTCCGCGGACTAGGCCTTGAACTGGAACAGGATCGGCAAGGGAGGCTTGGACGGGCCCTTCAATTCTCTTTAGTTTAGCCCGGAGGTCTCGTGCCTATTCAATCCCCTCGCGGGAATCCACGGACGTAAGTCCGTGGAGCTTCAGAGGTAAGCTTTACTACGGTACCGGCGGCGGCTGGGGTTATGGCGGCCAAATCTGGCGCTATGATGGACATGCCTGGGTCCTGGTCCATAAGCCGAAACCGGGTAATCCCCACATCTACTCAGCTACGAGCCTGGCCGTCCTCGGAGACTACCTCTATGCCGGCATGGGCCTCAATAACGGCACCTGCGAGGTCTGGCGAACACGCGGAACGGACGCTCCTCCCTCCCAGTGCACAAAAGTCAGCGGTTCGGCGAATATCGGAAAGAGCGGCACCTACGAGGTGCCTTCGATGACGGTCATCAAGGGCCTTCTCTATGTGGGCGCACGAAGCTACTTAGGCTGCCAGATCTGGACGTACAACGGCAGCGCTTGGAACCAGATCGTCGGGCAAGGTCCCTCCGGATCGCCCACCGGGCCGGGCTTCGGCAACAAGGAAAATTACTCGGATTCGGGCAGGGTCCGGTCAACTCCTGGGGCCGCAAGTTGTTCGTTTTCGACGGGAAACCCTAGGCCGGCCTGAACAGCGATTTCGGCGGGCGGATCTACATGACGAGCGGCGGATCTAAACCCCCCTTCGCTTGGTCCCAAGTCAACGATAACGGCTTCTCCAAGAACGACAATGAGGAGGTTTTGTCCTCCGCCTTTTACGGGGGGAAGCTCTACATTGGGACCTTCAACGGCCTGGGCTGCGAAGTCTGGCGTTACGAAGGCAACGGCTGGACCCAGGTCGCCTCGGGCGGTTTTGGAGATTCGTACAACTCCGATGCGTTGTCCATGGCCGTCGCCGACGGTTATCTCTATGTCGGGACCAACGATTCCAACGATCCCTGTCGGGTCTGGCGGTACGACGGCCCCGGGCCGGGCGATTGGACGGCCGTCAGCGAAGACGGATTCGGCGTAAAGACCAACCACCGTGTGCATCAGCTGGAGGTCTATAAAGGGGCCCTTTATGCGGGCGCTTGGAACGCCCAAATGACCGGCTGCGAGGTCTGGACGACCAGGGCGGGCAACTCGAACCCTTTGTTTGGCGGGAGAGCCCCTTCCGCATTCCGGGCCGGAACCGGCGGAGATAGCTAATAAATCTTGAAATCCGGCCTGATTCAGGGTAAAATAAACCGCCTAAATAAAGGCAGAGGGCACGGGCCCTGTCGGCGCATACTCCTCTCCTTTATTTGGACTATTTTTAGTGCGGGACCCCCGGTTGCCTGCCGGGAAGGATCCCTCGTCAAAGGAGACGAGTATGAACATTTATGTAGGTAATCTTTCTTTCAGCGTGTCCGAGGCCGACATCAAGGAAGCCTTCGCGGCTTTCGGCGCCGTCCAGAGCACCTCGATCATCAAGGACAAGTTCAGCGGCGAGTCCCGGGGCTTCGGCTTCGTCGAAATGCCCAACAAGGATGAGGCCGAGAAGGCCATCGCCGCCCTCAACGGCAAGGACCTCAAGGGCCGTGCCCTTAAAGTCAACGAGGCCAAGCCTCGGACCGAGGGGCCGCGCAGCGGCGGGTTCGGCGGCGGCCAGCGCTACTGAGCTGCGAGCCGGGTCGCTTAAACCGGGCCGAGCGCGGGCATCGCCGGAGCTTCGAGCGACGGGCGGCTGCCCCGGGCCGGACCGGTTTTCTGTCTCGAATGCGTGAGGGGCGGTTCTTGAGAACCGCCCTATTTTTTTGGGACGAAAGGAGGTCCATTGCCGAAGAGCAACAGAGCCTATAAAGGCGCCAAGAGGACCAAAGAGATCAACCGCCAGAAGAAGCGGGAAGAAAAACGGCGGAAGCGTTTAGAAAAAGATCAGCCGTTGGCCGAAGGCGAGACCCCGGACGTGGGGCTTCCGGAGGGCGAAACCCCCGGCGAAGCCCAACCCGAAGCCCAACCCAAAACTGAAACTCCGGAAGGGACCGAAACGCCCGAAGCTTTTTAGTGTTGGGGGGTGCCGGAAGGCTGGGTGCCTGTCCGATTCAGCGCTTGCGGCGTCCGGCATCCGTCCCGTTATCGCAAGGCTCCTCCGGCTCGTAATTCCTAGCCATCTCGGGATTGGGAGCGATCGTGCAAAAGGGGAGAGGCGCCATCTCTTTTCCGCAGCAGACGGGAACCGGCTTTGTGTCTTTGACCGTGGTTTGTTTCGCGCAGATCCGGCAAGCATAGGTCTTATCGCTCATTTCATTCCTCCACGGGCAATCGCGATCCGATCGGCCTATTCACGATACCACGCCGGCGGACGGCAAGCAAGCGGCCTCGGCCCGGGCGGCGGGAAATTGACATAACCCGTTAAATGCCCTATATTTATAAACTATCATTCGTTCGAAAAAACGCAATTCTTAGGAGAATAGACATGGAGAAGAAACCCTTCAACGCCTTCGAAATGGCCCAGCAGCAATTCGACGGCGTGGCCGAGAAGCTCGGCCTTGATCCCGCGGTTCGGGAGCTACTCCGCAATCCCCTGCGCGAATACCATTTTCTGATCCCGATCCGGACGGATGACGGAGGACACCAGATTTTCAAAGGATTTCGCGTCCAGCATAACGACGCCCGCGGCCCCTGCAAGGGCGGTATCCGCTTCCACCCCCACGAGACGGTCGACACCGTCCGCGCCCTGGCCATGTGGATGACCTGGAAGACGGCCGTGGTCGACATCCCGCTCGGCGGCGGCAAAGGCGGCGTCATCTGCGACCCCCATAACCTGAGCGATCGCGAACAGGAGGCCATCTGCCGCGGCTGGGTTCGCCAGGTCGCCTTGAACGTCGGCCATGAGCAAGACGTCCCCGCCCCGGACGTCATGACCCACGGCCAGCACATGCTCTGGATGCTCGATGAGTTCAAACAGATCCGGGGCGGGAAATTCCCGGGCTTTATCACCGGCAAGCCGGTCGGCATGGGCGGCTCGCTGGGCCGGATTGAGGCGACCGGCTACGGCGTCATGTATACCGTCCGCGAAGCCATGAAGGAGCTCGGCCTCGACATCCGGAATACGAGCGGGGCCTTCCAGGGATTCGGGAACGTGTCCCAGTACGCCGTCCGTCTCTTCCGCGAGTACGGCGGGAAGCCCCTCTGCGTCTCCTGCTGGGACCAGGCCGATCAGACGTCCTACACCTTCCGCCGCGAGAGCGGGATCGATCCCGACGAGCTGATGGGGATCACCGATAAGTTCGGCACGATCGATAAGGCCAAGGCCCGGAAGGCCGGCTACGAAATCCTGCCCGGCGAAGCCTGGATCGAACAGGAAGCCGACCTCCTGGTCCCGGCCGCCCTCGAGAACCAGGTCAGCGGGGCCAACGTCAACAATATCCACAAGCGGGTCAAGGTCATCGCCGAGGGCGCCAACGGGCCGACGACACCCGAGGCCGACCAAGTCATCCGCGAGCGCGGGATCTTCGTGATCCCCGATTTCCTGTGCAACGCCGGCGGCGTCACCTGCAGTTATTTCGAACAAGTCCAGTGCAACATGAATTTCTACTGGGGGATGAACGAGGTCCTGTCCCGGCTCGACGAGAAGATGACGGCCGGATTCAAGGCCGTTTCCGCGCTGGCCCGCAAGCAGAACGTCTACATGCGCGACGCCGCTTACATGATCGCGATCTCCCGGGTCGCCGAGGCCTGCCGCCTCCGCGGCTGGGTCTGAGTCCGGAAGCGCTTTCCCTCAGCCCGGCTTGAGGGCTTGGACATGAACAAGACGAAAGAGCCCATCCTCGTCCCGAGGGGACGCCTCCGCGAGCGGGTCAAGGAGCTCGAATGCCTCCAGGCCATCGTTAAGGTCATCGACATGCCCGGTCTCCGCTCCCATCAGGTCCTCCAGGGCGTCGTCGACATCATCCCATCGGGCTGGCAGTATCCGGAGTTTTGTCGGGCCCGGATCAAGTATCGGAAGGCCGTTTTCCATACGCCCGAATTCGTCGAGACCCGCTGGATCCAGCGCGTCCCGCTCCGGGCCCAGGGGGTCCCGGTCGGCGCCCTCGAGGTCTGCTACTTCGAGAACGTTTCCAGCCGCGAGGACCCTTTCCTACTCGAGGAAAAGAAGCTCATCGTCCTGATCGGGAACCGCATCAGCCGGCTCATCGAGGACTGGGAAAATACGGCGCTGCCCTCCGCTCAGGGCGCCGGGGCCGGACCCTGCCCCGAGCGGAAGGCCGAGTGGCGCGTCATCATGGACCTCCTCAAGGAAACCGACGCCATCCTCTACAAGCGGATCCTGCGCCGGCTCATGAACCACCTCAACTGGCAGGGCGTCCCCGGCGTCCAGGGGCTTCTGCTCCACTTCGCCCCCGATTTCAATCAGGGAGAGTCCGAGGGATCGCGGGATGAGAACCAGCCCCTCCCCAAGCGGAGCGTCGAAACCTTGGAGAAAGTGTTCGAGGAAGCCCTCTGGATCGCCTCGCTGGCCATCCCCGACCGGGAGTTGTCCGACCTCCTCAAGCAGTGGATGCGCCAGGACAAGCTGGGCGACTTCATGCTCGCCACCGAAAAACGGGACATCTCGCTGGTCGCAATTAAGGAGATCGTCAACCGCTTCTGCCGGACGACGGCGGAGGACGAGCAGGCCCTGTCGCGGGCCGACGACCTCCAGGCCCGGATCGCCCTCATCCGCCGCTTCTTGAGCGAACGCCTGCCCTTCATCCGGATCGCCAAGGAGTATATGTCCATCCACAGCTTCGGCCGCGTCTTGGCCCGGGTCGCGGGCCCGAGCCAGGGAACGGGGCGGCTGGGGGGAAAGGCCGCGGGCATGATCCTGGCCGACCACATCCTCCGCAGGAAGGCCAAGGAAAATCCGGCCATCGGCGAGTTCCGGGTCCCCGACAGCTGGTTCATCGCTTCGGACGGAGTCATGGATTTTATTCACTATAACTTCCTCGAGGACCTCCAGAGCTTTAAATTCTCGCCGATCGACGAGGTCCGCCATAACTACCCCTATCTCGAGCAGGTCTTCAAACACTCGTTCTTCTCGCCCGAGCTCCACAGCCAGCTCCGGCTCATCCTGGACGAGATGGGCGAGGGCCCTCTCATCGTCCGCTCCTCGAGCCTCCTCGAGGACAGCAAGAACATGGCCTTCTCGGGGAAGTACCGCAGCCTGTTCCTGGCCAATACGGGCCCCAAGGAGGAGCGGCTGTCCGCCCTGTCCGACGCCGTCGCCGAAGTCTTCGCCTCGCTCTTCAACCCGGACGCCATTCAGTACAGGGCCGAGCGCGGGCTCCTTGACTACTATGAAGAGATGGGCGTCCTCGTCCAGCGGGTGGTCGGCCGGAGGGTCGGACGCTTCTTCTTCCCGGCCTTCGCCGGCGTCTCCTTCGGGAACAACGAGTTTCGCTGGTCGCCGCGGATCCGGCGCGAGGACGGCGTTCTCCGGCTGGTGGCCGGGTTGGGGACGCGGGCCGTCGACCGGGTCGGGAACGATTATCCCGTCCTGGTCAGCCCCGGCCAGCCCGGCCTCCGGGTCAACGTCACCCCGGAGCAGATCGTTCACTATGCCCAGAAGCATATCGACGTCATCAACCTTGAAACCGGCCGGTTCGAGACCCACCCGATCGAAGAGATTCTCGAGGAAGTCGGCGCCGAATTCCCTCTCTGGGATAAAATATTTTCCGTCACGGACGGGATCGCGGTCCGCCGGGCCAACCGGGCGATGGACCGTCCCGGCCGGGACGACCTGGTCGTGACTTTCAGCGGGCTGATCGAGGGGACGGGATTCATCAAGCAGATGCGGGAGCTGATGAAGGCGCTGCGGGACACCTTCGGGATGCCGATGGACGTCGACTTCGCCCACGACGGAACCCACCTTTACATCCTTCAGTGCCGGCCCCAGAGCCACCTCGAAGACGAGGGGCGCGTCGAGATCCCGAACTGGGTTCCGGACCGGCGCAAGCTCTTCTCCGCCAACCGCTACCTGACGAACGCCCTGGTCCGGGGGATCCGGACCGTCATCTACGTCGATCCGGACCAGTACGGCGAGATGTCCTCCCTGGCCGATATGATCGCCGTCGGCGACGCCGTCAGCCGGCTCAACGCCATGCTCCAGGCCAAATCCTTCATCCTGATGGGGCCGGGACGGTGGGGGAGCCGGGGCGATATCAAGCTCGGGGTCCGGGTGACCTACTCGGACATCAACAACACGGCCATGCTGATCGAGATCGCCCGCAAGGTCGGGAATTATGTTCCCGACCTGTCTTTCGGGACCCATTTCTTCCAGGACCTGGTCGAAGCCCGCATCCGCTACCTAGCCCTCTATCCCGACGAAGACGGGATCATTTTCGCCCACGACTTCTTCGCAAAATCCCCAAACGCGCTGGCCGGCCTCCTTCCCGAGTATGAATATGTATCGAGCGTCGTCCGCGTCATCGACGTGGCGGCCGTCGCGGCCGGCTGCGAGATCCAGGTCGTCATGGATGCCGAGAGCGAGCAGGCCCTCGGATTCCTGGCCGACCAGAAGCCGAGTTCGTGCCAGGGGCCGTAGCGGGCGCGGAGGATCGATGGGAACCCAAAAAACTATACTCTTGGTCGAGGAAGAAACCCTCGTTGCTGCGACTGAGGCGAAGGATCTCGAGGATGAGGGCTACGAGATCCTTGTGGCCAAGTCAGGCCGGGAGGCGGTCGAGACATTCAGGGCGTCCGCCGAGGAGATCGACCTCGTTCTGATGGATGTCAACCTGGGTCCGGGTCAGGACGGGGTCGAGGCGGCCCGGGAAATCCTGGCCATCCGCGAAATCCCCGTCCTGTTTCTCTCCTCCCATGCGGAGCCGGAGATCGTCAAGAAAGCGGAGGCGATCTCCTCCTACGGCTATGTCGTGAAGGATGCCGGGCCGGCCGTGCTGTCGGCGTCGATTAAGATGGCCTTCCGTCTTCACGAGGCCCAGGAGGAGTTCCGGGCCAGAGCCCGGGAGGTCGAGGTCGTCAACAGAAAGCTGCGCGAGAGCGAGGACCGTTATCGACAGTTGTTCGAGGCCGAATCGGACGCCCTGTTTCTGGTCGACAATGAATCCGGCTGGATCCTCGAGGCGAACACGGCCGCCTCCGCCCTTTACGGCTACAGCCGGGATGAGTTCCTCGCCAAGAAAAACACCGATCTGTCCTCCGAGCCCGAACAAACACAGCGGATTACGACAACGACTCCTCCCGATCCCGGCCTGGTCGTGTTTGTTCCCCTCCGCTATCACCGCAAAAAAGACGGGACCGTTTTTCCGGTCGAAATAACGGGGCGATTCTTTATCTGGCGCGGCCGTTCCGTTCACATCGTCGCCATCCGGGACATTTCCGAGAGGAGACGGGCGGAGGAGGCCCTCAAGCGGAGCGAGGAAAAGTTCTTCAAGGCGTTCCAGGCCAGCCCCGATGCCATGCTGATCTCGCGGGTATCGGACGGCCGGCTGGTGGACGTCAACGAGGGGTTCGTCCGGATCGCCGGCTACTCCCGCGAAGAGGCGCTGGCCAGCTCCACAATCATGCTGAAGCTCTGGGCCGACCCCCAGGACTGGGATCGGACGCTGGCGGCCCTCCTCGAATCCAAACGGGTGCGCGGGCTGGAATTCCGCTTTCGGACGAAATCGGGCGCGCGCATCGACGGCCTTTTCTCGGCGGAAATCATCATGCTGGGGGAAGAACCCCACGTTTTATCCGTCGTCCACGACATCACCGAGCGCAAGAAAGCGGCCGACGCCCTGGCCAGGTCGCTTGCGGACAAGGAGCTCTTGATGAAGGAGCTCCAGCACCGGGTCAAAAACAGCCTCAGCGTGGTCGCGGGCCTGCTGGCCCTGGAGGGAGAGACCATCGGCGATGAGCGGACGCGGAGGGTGTTTGCCGACTTGAGGGCCCGCATCAATTCCATGGGGGGCGTCTACGAGCAGCTTTATAAAGGGGGCAGTCTCGACCGGATCGACTTCCAAGCCTATGTCCGGAAGCTGGCGGCTTCGCTGACCGCCTCCTACGCGCCGGAGGGCGGCAGAATCCGGATTACAACCCGCCTCGCCGAAATGGAGCTGGATCTGAAACGGGCGGTGCCGTTGGGCTTGATTTTGAACGAGCTCATCACGAACGCCTTGAAACATGCCTATCCGTCGGAACGATCGGGCGAGATCCGGATCGAGCTCGAGCGGACGGCCGGGGGGGCGATCTTGAGCGTCTCCGACGACGGCGTGGGCTTGGAGGAAGGAAGCCGGATCGCCGGAGAGCCCGGAACGGGCCTTAAGCTCATCGATATGCTGATCGACCAGATCGACGGGCAATTCCAGCTCAAAAACCAAGCGGGGACGGCCGCGATCGTCTCGTTCCGGATTGGGCCATGACGGTGATAAGGAGGTTTTCGCGTTGAAGGGCGTCGAGCGGCTGAACTGTTCGCGGACGGACATGCAGGGATTCTTCCAAAATGTATGGGACGCCGCCGCCTGGGATGCCAAGAAAGGAATTCTCGGAATCCCGCGTGGAGAAAGGAGTGCCGATGCCGACCGGAGTCACGGCCAAGGCGACCTATCTGGGCAAAATGAAATTTTCGGGATCGGCCCGGGACAATCCGGCCGTCCCCGTGTCGTCCACGATCAGGATCGAGTGACCCGTTCGCCGACGCTACCCCGCCCTGAAAGGCGGGGCTTAAAATCGGAGCCCCGCCTTTCAATACCCATGAACCGTTTCCGGCTTATGAGTGCCGGCATTCAGGCCGGGGAGCAGCCTTGCAGCACACATAAGCCGTAAACGGCTTATGAGTACTGCGAAACGCCTGCACTCAGGGCTTCCATGAGTATCGAGGGGTTGACCCGATGATTGCTCGGGGAAGAAAGCGCGGCCCGTGGCCGGGCGTCGGGATCGTCCTGCTGGCCCTGTTTTTCGCGTCCTCCTGCCGAAGCGCAGCTCCCGCCCAGGTCAAGGCCGACCTTATCCTGACCAACGGCGCCGTCTATACGATGGACGCTTCGCGCCGCTGGGCCGAGGCCGTCGCCGTTGCCGGCGGAAAAATCGTCTGGGTCGGGGACGCGGCCGACACGGGCCGGTTCCGTTCGGTCTCGACCCGCGTTATCGACCTCGGCGGCCGGATGGTCCTTCCCGCCTTCCAGGACTCCCACGTCCATCTCGTGAGCGGCGGGATCGATCTCGGCCAGTGCATCCTCAACGACCTCGAGTCGCGGGACGAGATTTTCGCCCGGATCCGGGAGTACGCGGCCCGGAATCCCGGAGAGGGCTGGATCGTCGGCAGAGGCTGGGAGCTCCCCGTCTTCCCCGCGGCAAACCCTTCCAAGGAAGATCTCGACCGCCTCGTCCCGGACCGGCCGGCTTTGATGACCGCTGCGGACGGGCATTCGGCCTGGGTCAATTCGAGGGCCCTGGCCTTGGCCGGGATCGCGCGCGAAACGCCCAATCCCAAGGACGGACGCATCGAGCGGGATCCCAAGACGGGCGAGCCGTCCGGAACGCTCCGGGAGGGAGCGGCCGGCCTGGTCAAGCGCCTTATCCCCGAGCCGACGGCCGAAGACTATCTCGAAGGCCTAAGGAAGGGGATGGCTCTGGCCAACCGGTTCGGAATCACGGCCATCATCGATGCCGGCGTCGACGATAAAATCCTCGAGGCCTATCGTGAACTCGACCGTAGAAACGAATTGACGGTCCGGGTCCTGGCCACGCTCGAGGTCGATCTCGCCCGGGATGTCGGACAGCTCCCTTCCTTGATCGAAAAGCGAAAGACGGCGCAGGGCCGCCGCCTCAAAGCGACGGCCGTCAAGATTTTCGCCGACGGCGTCCTGGAGTCGGGCACGGCGGCCCTTCTCGAACCGTACCTCAACCGGCCCGGCGATCGGGGACCGACCGGCCCGGAGCCCGGCCTTTTCAACCGCCTGGCCATCGCCCTCAACAAAGAAGGTTTCCAGATCCACATCCACGCGGTCGGCGACCGGGCCGTCCGGATGTCCCTCGACGCGCTCGAGGCCGCCCGGCTCGCCAACGGCCCCCGG
>JALHUR010000133.1 GCA_022867325.1 Candidatus Aminicenantota bacterium
CGAATGGAGGGTCGTGTGCGTCACCTGGTTGAACTTCTCCCGGCTGTGCGCGCCGATCCAATTGCCCTTTAAGTATTCCGAGGCCGCGTCGGCCAGGAGAAGGTGCATCATCATCCAGGCTTTTCGACGCATCAGAGGGTCGCGGCTGAAGTCGTACAGGCTGGTCAGGCAGAGATAATAGAGCGAGGCGTAGTTGGGTGAATCGAACTCATACTGTCCGGCCGAGACCGTCCGCGAAATCCAATCGTCGATCCAGGTTTCCGCTTCCCTTCGCGCCTGTTGAGGCGAGGAGCCGTCCTTGAAGGACGGGCTGTCGGGCCAGGTTTGGCCGAAGAGATAGCGGGCCGTCCGGTACTGGAGTTTATGGTTTTCGGTAAAGCCCAGGTCGGTCCCGAAACTCGCGGCCAGCTTATTCTTCATCCGCTCGACCAGGTCGGCCGGCAGCCGGTCGCGCAGGCGAAGGACGGCGTCCATGATCGCGTAGACGTGGAAGCAGTCCCAAGGCTCGGCCCGATCCGTCGCCTCGGCGAGATAACGAAGTCCCTCGGCGGCCTCGATGCCTGACCCGATTTTAACCAGGCCGAGGTAAATGGCCCGGCGCGGATCGTCGCCGGGTGACCAGGTTTGGCCGGCCAGAGCCGTCAAGATGATCCCCCGGCGTTCTCGAAGCTGGGCGCCGTAATCGTGCTCGTCGGGCTGGACGCTTCGGACTGTCGACGGCGTCCCCGGGATGGCCAAGATCAGCCCGACTGCCGCCAACCGAGCGGCCATGACGTATTGTTTTAGGCGATGTTTCACGGCACGTCCGCTTCGATCGACACGTCTCCTCCGCGGGGAGGGACGATCCATCCCTCGGCCCCCTTTTCCGCCCCCTCGGCGTCGCAGCGGACGGCCGGTTCGGCAAGTCCTGGTCGCTGGCGGATTGTGATATGGATACGCCCGTCCAGCCAGGGAAGGCTTCCCCGGACATCGCCCATTCCCGGCAGCAAGCGGGGTTGGAAACGAAGCCCTCGCCCCGTGACCTCGACGCCCAGGATATGGACGACCAGGAGCTGGATCATCTCTGCCCAGGTCCAGGGGAGGATTCCGATCTGGGCGTAGGGCGGAGAAATGCGGGGGCCGTCCATCTCGAAAAAGGCGCCGGACCCGGCGCCGGGAAAACTCTCCAGCCAGCGCAGCACCCGCCAGACCTTGTCGAAATTCCCGGCTCGATGATGGGCGCGGGCGATGAAAAGCGAGGCCACCGGCCAGGGGCCGGCCGAATCGGCTTCCGAGGAGGCGTGAAAGCGGCCATACCCGCCGCCTTCCCAGGCCTGGTTCCAGAGGACTTCCATGTCTTCCAGGGTGGCCTTCGCCACGGGGCCGGTCGGATCTAGGAATCCCAGGGCCAAGGCCATGGCCGCGCTGGAATCCGGTCGAAGATAATGAGGGATCGTAGGGTCGGCCAGCGGGACGCCGGCCGGAAGGCCCGAATCGGCGCGCGGCCGGATGGCCTCCCGGATCGCGCCGTCCGTA
>JALHUR010000134.1 GCA_022867325.1 Candidatus Aminicenantota bacterium
CGACGTCGGCGTCAACCGCGTCCCCGATCCGGCGTCGCCCAAGGGCTTCCGGCTCGTCGGCGATTGCGATTTCGAGGCGATCAAGGAAAAGGCCGCCGCCATCACGCCCGTCCCGGGCGGGGTCGGGCCGATGACCGTGACCATGCTCCTCAAGAACACGGTCGAGGCCGCCGAGCGCGCGGCCGGGATAGCGATTTAGGGGGCGTGACGGCGCCGCCCCGGTACGGTCATTCGAAAGTCGCCAGAAAGAGATTCTGAAGGGCCCGGGCGCTCCCCTGGACGGCCGCGGCGTCGGCCGGATCTTCGCCCGCCGGAGGATCCGGGATGCGGCGGATGAGCCGGCCCCCTTGAAAGTAGAGGCGGTCCTCCTCGGCGGCTTCTTGGCCGGCCTTGGCCCGGCGGTAATAGAAAACAAGCGTTCCCCCGTCGAACAGGAACTCCTCCTGAGTCGTCCGGACCGCCGCCGTGGTCTGAACCTCAACCTTGACCAGGACCGACAGCTCTTCCCGGTTCTCCATGCGGGCGAATTCCGGCTGATCGCTGAACCAGAACGTCGCTTTTCGGGCGTAGTTGCCGACGGCCCGCCAGGGACCGTCCAGGCTGTTGACGGAGACCTCCGTCGCGTAGAGGCCGCCGCCTTCCCCCCGTTTCTCCCGGGCGATCCGGACGGATTCGTTTGTCCGGGTGTAGAGGGCTCGTATGGCGGCGATCGGGTCCTCGGCCGGCCGGGCCGAGCCCGCCCATTCGAGCAAACCCAGGAGGAGGCAGAGACCGGCGACCGTACGCTCCCTCCGCCTACCGGCTTTCATCTCGTCGATCATAGCCCTATTCTAACGGGAATTGAACCTTGATTACAAAGCGGATGAAAATAAAGCGGATTGATCTTTTTTCCGGATTCCGTTATGGTACCTGTCTGACGATTCGACCCGTTCGCCGACGCTAAGCCCCGCCTTTCAAGGCGGGGACGAGAAGCGCGGCTCAGGGCTAACCCAGACCTAGCCCCGGCATTCATGCCGGTGAATCGAGGGGTTGGTCAAGGAGGATCGGAATGAGAAAAGGAAACTGGATTTCGGCCTCGGCTATCGTCTTCGACCTCCTCAAGAAACAGGCCCCGGAGGAGGCGAAGCGGCTGGGGATCGAATGAAGGCCGGGGGCGTCATGCGTTTTCGCCCCATTGCGGCGGCCGGGCTCATCTGTCTCGCCCTGGCGAGCGGCCCCTACCTCAGGCCCCAGGATGCGCCCAAGAAACACCCCATCGATCAATGGCTCAGCGAGTGCATGGAGAAGGACCCGTCCACCCAGGGTATGCTCCTTTGCCTGGACGAGGCCTATCGCAGGTGGGACGCCGAGCTCAACCGAGTCTACCAGGATCTGATGTCGCGGCTGACCCCAGACGAGCGGGCGGCCCTCCGGGAGTCTCAGCGGGCATGGCTCAAGCAGCGGGATGAGATGTTCAAGCTCTTGGACGCGATCTACGGCCGAAAGGAGGGGACGATGTTCCTTACTATGCGGGCGGCCGACCGGGTCGAGATCGTCCAAAAACGCGCCCTCGAGCTCCTGGGCGTCCTCGACGTTCTGAATATCGAATGAGCCCGCCGGCCGGAAGCCCCCCCATGTCGGCGGGACAGCCGGATCCCGCGGACGGCTTGATTTCAGGGGGTAAAACCGCTATAATCTCCCGCTGATATAGAGGAAAAGCAGTCGAAAATCCCTGACCCATCCCTTCACAAACCCGAGATGACAATGATCGCCCGGAATAATCTCTCCGGCTAAGGCTTGACCATGCAGGACGAAAACTCGCTCACAAGCAAGATCAAGCATACGCTGTTCGGGCGGCCGCGCAACATCAAGGACCCCTCGCTGTTCCATAAGCTGGCCCTGATCCCGATTCTGGCCTGGATCGGGCTGGGCGCGGACGGGCTGTCCTCTTCATCCTCCGGCCCGGAAGAGGCCTTCAAAACCCTGGGCACGCACACCTACCTGGCCTTGTTCCTTGCCCTGGCCACCGCCGTCACGGTCCTGATTATCTCGATGGCCTATATGCGGATCATCGAGTATTTCCCTTCGGGAGGCGGCGGCTACATCGTGGCCACCCATACCCTGGGAGAGAAGGCGGGCGTCGTCTCCGGCGCGGCCCTCCTCGTCGACTACATGCTGACGATCACGGTTTCGATTGTTTCCTGCGGCGACGCCATCTTCAGCTTTTTTCCGGCCTCCTGGCAGGTCTACAAGGTCGAGTTCGAGGTCGCCGCCATCATCCTTTTGGTCGTCTTGAACCTGCGCGGGATCAAGGAGTCCGTGACGTTGTTGGCGCCGATCTTCGTAGCCTTCGTCCTGACCCACATCCTCCTCATCGGCTATGGGATCTTCTCCCACGTTCCCCAGATCGGGCCGGTCGCCGGGAAGATCCAGGCGGACTTCAAGACCGGGCTGGTGACGCTGGGCGCGAGCGGCATGATCTTCCTTTTTCTGAAGGCCTTTTCGCTCGGCGGCGGCACCTACACCGGGATCGAGGCGGTCTCCAACGGCCTCCAGGTCCTGAGGGAACCCAGGGCGCTGACCGGCAAGCGGACCATGGTTTACATGGCGACCTCCCTGGCCTTCACGGCCGGCGGGATCTTGGTTCTCTATCTCTTGGTGGGCGTACAGCCGACCGCCGGCCGCACTTTGAACGCCGTCCTGGCCGACGGCGTCTTCGGCGGCTGGAAGGCCGGCGGGGTTCTGGCCCTGATCACGATTTTCTCGGAGGGGGCTTTGCTCCTGGTCGCGGCTCAAACCGGATTTGTCGACGGTCCGCGGGTCATGGCCAACATGGCCGTCGACTACTGGTTTCCCCACCGGTTCGCCTCTCTCTCGGACCGTTTCACCATCCAGAACGGCGTCCTTCTCATGGGCGGCGCCGCCGTCGGACTCCTACTCTATTCCAAGGGCCGCATCTCGACCCTTATCGTCATGTATTCCATCAACGTCTTCCTGACCTTCTCCTTAAGCCAGCTCGGCATGTCCCGTTTCTTCATTAAAAACAGGAAGACCGATCCGAAGTGGAAGAGGCATCTTCCCATTCACCTCATCGGTCTCTTGCTGTGCCTGACCATCCTCATCGTCACCTCGATCGAGAAGTTCGCCCTGGGCGGCTGGCTGACCTTCGTCATCACCTCGAGCGTCATCATCATCTGTTTCGCGACGAGAAGCCATTACCGAAAAGTCCGCAAGGGCGTCCGTGAGCTCGACGACCTCATGACCAACCTCCCCGTCAAGAGCAAGGCCGTCCGCAAACGTCCCGACCCGAAGGACATGACGGCCATTCAGCTCGTCAACGGCTTCAACGGCTTCGGCGTCCACACCATGCTCTCGATCGTCCGTTCTTTCCCCGGTCTCTACAAGAACTTCATCTTTGTTTCGGTCGCCGAGGTCGACGTCGGGTCGTTCAAGGGATCGGAGGCCGTGGGCGAGCTGACGAAGTGCACGACCGACGCGCTCCGCAAGTACTCCGAGCTGGCCCGCAAGCTCGGCTTTCCGTCCGATTACCGCTTCGAGCTGGGAACCGACATCGTCCAGACGGCCAGCAACCTCTGCGAGTCGGTGGCCAAGGAGTTCCCCAAGTCGACCGTCTTCGCCGGCCAGAGCGTCTTCCGGCAAGCGTCCATGCTCCACCGCCTCATGCACAACGAGACGGCCTTCGCCATCCAGCAGGAGCTCCGCTGGAAGGGGATCACGACCGTCATCCTCCCCCTCCGCCTCAACATCTGATTGGAATCTCCAGAATTGCGATACATAAGCAGTCAGGACAGCTGATCCGTCAGCCCGCGGATTTTCCCCAGCGAGGAAAATCCGCTTAGTCCTCGGCTCGCTCTCCCGCCGTCGCTTCGCTGGCGGGATCCATGCCCGCTCGCCTCCGGATGGCTTCCTCCTCAGCTGTCCTGACTGCTTTTATTACATGCTTTTCCCTATCATTCAATGAAATTGAAAAAATCTCAATTGATGTAGTTTCCAGAAGAGGGTTTTGAAAGCGGATCTGAAGCGACCATAATCTCCCGAGGAAAGGGCGAGGGGAGGATGGTGAAGAAGGCCGTATGAGAGACCGAGCGGGCATGGTCCGATTTGGGGACACGTTACCGATTCAAGAGAATCGGCACATGTCCCCAAATCGGGAGCGAGGTCTCGAATCGAGTGAAGCTTTCCTCGCCGGGGAAAGCGAACGTGCCTTCGAGCCATCCTGCCCCGAGCCCTTCCGCGGGGGACGGGAGCCTCACTTTGATTATTGCTGTTGAAAAAGCCTCCGGGATGCTAAAATATATCAGATTTCATGGAAGGAGTCGGACAACGATGAAACTTCATCATCATCCCGCGATCAAGGTTTTCGGGCTGGCGCTTCTTCTGGCCGGCCCGGCGTGCAAGACGGCCACGGTCGCCAAGTCGGACTATCCGCTCAAGCCGGTGGCCATGACCGACGTCAAGCTCTCCGATCGCTTTTGGGCGCCGCGCCAGGAGACCGACGTCGCCGTGACGATCGCCCACGAGATGAAGCAGACCGAGGACACGGGCCGCATCAAGAACTTCGAGCTGGCCGCGGCCGCGCTCCGGGGCGAGACCGGCGGCAAGCTTGCGACCCGCTACGCCTTCGACGACTCCGACGTCTACAAGCTGATCGAGGCCGCGGCCTATACGCTCATGCTCCGGCCCAACCCCGACCTCGAGGCGAAGCTCGACGCCTGGATCGCCAAGATCGCCGCGGCCCAGGAGCCGGACGGCTATCTCTACACGGCGCGCACGATCGACCCCAAAAACCCGCCCGGCATGTCCGGCCCCGAGCGCTGGGTTCAACTCCAGGACAGCCACGAGCTCTACAACCTCGGCCACCTCTACGAGGGGGCCGTCGCCTATTATCAAGCGACCGGCAAACGGGCGCTCCTCGACGTCGCCCTCAAGAGCGCGGATTTCATCCGCAAGACGTTCGGACCCGGCGCCAACGAGCTCAAGCTCGTCCCGGGCCACGAGGAGGTCGAGATCGGGCTGGTCAAGCTCTACCGCCTGACCGGCAGTAAGAAATATCTCGACCTGGCCAAGTTCTTCATCGACGAGCGCGGGAACGCGGCCGGCCACAAGCTCTACGGCGAATACAACCAGGACCACAAGCCCGTCCTGGAGCAGGCCGAGGCGGTCGGCCACTCGGTCCGGGCCGCCTACCTCTACTCGGGGATGGCCGACATCGCCGCCCTGACCGGCGACAAGCGCTATCTTGACGCCCTGGACCGGATCTGGGAGGACATCGTCTCGAAGAAGCTCTACGTCACGGGCGGGATCGGCGCGGCGGGCGGCATCGAGGGCTTCGGCCCGGCTTACGACCTTCCCAACGCGACCGGCTACGCCGAGACCTGCGCGACGATCGCCTACGCCCTCTGGAACTGGCGGATGTCCCTGTCCCACGCCGACGCGAAGTACATGGACCTCTTCGAGCGGGCCGCCTACAACGCCTTCCTGTCGGGTTCGGGAATGAGCGGCGACCTCTACTTCTACCCGAATCCTCTCGCCTCCTACGGCCGGCATGTCCGAAGCCCCTGGTTCGGCTGCGCCTGCTGTCCGCCCAACATCGCCCGGTTCATCGCCGAGCTGGGCGGGTTCGCCTACGCCGTCGAGGGCGACAAGGTCTTTCTGAACCTCTTCATCCAAGGCACGGCCAAGATCGCTGCCGCGGGCGGGACTGTCCGCCTGGAGCAGACGACGGACTATCCCTGGTCGGGCGATATCAAGATCCGGGTGGCCGAGTCCGCCGCCGGGCCCTGGACCCTGATGGTCCGCATCCCGGGTTGGGCCTTGGGCCGGCCTCTCCCGAGCGACCTTTACCGCTATGCCGAAGAGATAGCCGAGAAGCCGATCCTCAAGGTCAATGGAGAAGCCGTTCCGCTCGACATCAATCAGGGCTATGTCGCCGTCGCCCGGACCTGGGCGGCCGGCGACACGGTCGAGCTTTTGCTCCCGATGCCCGTCCGGCGCCTGCTGGCCCATCCCGAGATCAAGGACGACGTCGGGCGCGTCGCCGTCGAGCGCGGCCCGCTCGTCTATACCGCCGAATGGCCCGACAACGAAGGCTACGCCAGCAACCTCGTCCTCGACGACGGCGCCGCCCTGACTCCCGCCGACAAGCCCGATCTTCTGGGCGGAATCACGGTCATCACCGGCGACGCGACCGCCAACCGTTATAAGTCCCGAAAAGTCGTCGCCGAGAAGCGGACGCTGACTCTCATCCCTTACTACGCCTGGGCCCACCGCGGCAGAGGCGAGATGGCCGTCTGGTTGGCCCGCGAGCCCGGAAAGGCCCGAGCCATTCCGGAGCCGACCCTGGCTTCCCGCGCCAAGGTTGTCGCCTCCGAGGGCGCGCGGGGCGCGGAGGGCGTCAACGACCAATTCGAACCCGCAATCTCCAACGACCATGCCGGAAGCTACCTCCACTGGTGGCCCCGCAAAGGGAGCAAGGAATGGGTCGAGTACGATTTCGGCCGGCCCGAACGCGTCTCCGAGGTCGAAGTCTACTGGTTCGATGACACCGGGGACGGGGAGTGCCGTATTCCCGTTTCTTGGGCCCTCTTCTATAAAGACGGCGAGTCCTGGAAGCCGGTCGCCGACTCGTCGGCCTTCGGCGTCGAAAAGGACCGCTACAACACGGTCGTTTTTCGCCCGGTCCGGACGACGGGACTCAGGCTCGAGGTCCAGCTCCCGGCCGATTTCTCGTCCGGCATCGTGGAGTGGAAAGTCAGATAGAATGACGGGGACATGTTCCGAATTCTCCTGAATTCGGTACGTGTCCCCTGAATTATTTCATTAAAAGTGAGATGTTTACGTTACGATAGAATGATAGAAATAGCGATCAAGGAACAATCATGAGAACGTGTAAACCGCATTTTTTGATCTTTCTGGCGATCCTCGGCATCCTGGCCGGAGGGATATCCGTCAGCGGCCAGGCCACGTCCGACTACCCGTTCGAGCCCGTCCCCTTCAGTTCGGTCCGGGTCACGGATACGTTCTGGCTGCCCCGGATCGAGACAAACCGGACCGTGACCATCCCCTACATCATGAAGATGAACGAGGAGACGGGCCGGGTCGACAATTTCAGGAAGGCGGCCGGCCTGATGAAGGGGCCCCACACCGGAAAGCGCTACAACGATTCCGACATCTTCAAGATCATGGAGGCGGCGGCCTATTCGCTCATGGTCCATCCCGACCCCGCGCTTGAAAAACAGCTCGACGGCCTGATCGTCGTGATCGGGAAAGCCCAGGAGCCCGACGGATACTTGTTCACGGCCCGCACGATCGACCCCAAGAATCCGCCCCCGGGCGCCGGCGCCGAGCGCTGGTCGAACCTCCGGGTCAGCCACGAGCTCTATAACGTCGGCCACATGTATGAGGCCGCCGTCGCCCATTTCCAGGCGACCGGGAAGCGCGCCTTCCTGGACATCGCCGTCAAGAACGCCGATTTTCTGCTCAAGACTTTCGGCCCGGGCAAGCGCCGCGGCTTCCCCGGCCATCAGGAGATCGAGATCGGGCTGGCCAAGCTCTATCGGACGACCGGCAATCCTTCCTACCTCGAGCTGGCCCGGTTCTTCCTCGACGAGCGCGGCCATTATTTCCAAGGGGAGAGCTACCCCCCGGACAGCCCGTTCGCCATCTACAATTCCGACCAATATCTCCAAAATCACAAGCCCGTCCTCGAGCAGGAGGAGGCCGTCGGGCACGCGGTCCGGGCCGCCTACATGTTCTCGGGCATGGCCGATGTGGCCGCCCTGACCGAGAGCCCTGAGTACATCAAGGCCATCGACCGCCTCTGGGAGAACGTCGTTTCTAAGAAGTTGTACCTGACCGGGGGGATCGGGGCCAAGGGCGAAACCGAGGCCTTCGGAGACGCTTACGATCTTCCCAACCGCGAGGCCTACACCGAGACCTGCGCGGCGATCGGAAACGCCTTCTGGAACCAGAGGCTGTTCCTCCTCCACGGCGACGCCAAGTACGCCGACGTCCTGGAGCGGATCATCTATAACGGGCTTTTGTCCGGCGTGTCGCTGAGCGGGGACCGCTTTTTCTATCAGAATCCGCTCGAGTCGGCGGGCGGCTACGGCCGGAGTCCCTTTTTCGAGGTCGCCTGCTGTCCGGCCAACGTGGCCCGCTTCCTGCCTTCCCTCCCCGGTTATATCTACGCCCGGAAAGGCGACGACGTCTACCTGAACCTGTTCATCCCGTCCGAAGCGACGCTTCCTCTCGGTGACAAAAAGCTTGTCCTCAAACAGACGACCCGCTATCCATGGGAAGGAACCGTCCGGATTGCGGTAGAACCCGAGGTGAAGTCGGAATTCGCCCTGTTCGTCCGGATCCCGGGCTGGGCCAGGAACGAGGCTGTACCGGGCGACCTCTACCGGTTCCTGGGAAAGCCGGCGGCGTGGCCGGTCCTTAAATTAAACGGAAAGGCCGTGACGCTTTATCCCGAGCGGGCTTACGCCGTCCTGAGGCGCGTCTGGGCCAAGGGAGATGTTGTGGAGCTTTCGCTCCCGATGGATGTCCGCCGCGTCGCGGCCCGCGATGAGGTCGTCGAAGACCTGGACAAGATCGCCCTCCAACGGGGCCCGCTCGTCTACTGCGTCGAGGGTGTCGACAACGGCGGCAAGGCCCTGGACATCGCGCTCCCGGACACGGCCGCGCTGACGAGCGAGTTCAAGCCCGGGCTTCTAGGCGGGATCGTCATGATCTCGGGCAAGGCCCTTCGGATCGGCCCGGGGGAAGGATCGCAGCCCGTGGAAATGGTCTTCCACGCGATTCCTTATTATATCTGGGCCAACCGGGGCGCGGACGAGATGGCCGTCTGGCTCCCGCGGATCACCCGCAGCTTCTAGGATCTGGATATTCTGCACGCTGATCATTCCCTGGGGTTGAGTTTCCGGTTTTAGGGCCGAGGCGTGGAATTCGGCTCAAAAGTCCTTGAAAAGTTGGCTTTTTGTTGTTAAGTTATTTTCGTCGTTCTTGAGAGCACAAATTTATTGCGGATTAGTTGGGGAGGTCATATGAAAAAAGCATTCGCTGTCTTTATTCTTGCGTTGTTCGTCTTGTCCGCATCGGCGAGCCCCGTCGGGTCGGAAACGGCAAAAACGGAGAAGATGAAACCGGCCCTGCTGGTAATCGACATTCAGAACGAATTCCTGCCGAGCATGTCCGAGCAGGATAAAAAAACGGCCTTCGATTACATCAACGGCGCCATCCGCCGGTTTCATGACAAAGGATTTCCGGTCATCCGCATCTATCAATCCCATCCCACGGCCGGGCCCAAGCCGGGCAGCGAGGCCTTCGAATTCCCGCAATCGGTGCTCATCAAACCCGATGATCCGATGATCGTCAAAACCTATTCCAATGCCTTCAACAAAACGGGCCTGGAAAAACTGCTGAAAGAAAAGGGATGCAACGTCCTGTTTCTGTGCGGGCTCAGCGCCGACGCCTGCGTGCTGGCCACCTATCAGGGCGCCCAAGATTTGGATTACGACGCGTTCCTGATCCGGGAGGCCTTGATCAGTCCGGATTCGGCCACGACGCGCTTTGTGGCCGGCATCTGTGAAACGGTGAGCTACGGCGCTTTGAAGGTGATGATCAAGTATGCCCAAAACTGACGTCAGGGCCGGACACGGAATGATTAAGCACAAATATCTCTTCCTGGGTTTTCTTCTTCTCTGGCCGGCCGGCGCTTCTTCCGGCCAGGAGGCGGGGACGCTCTGGCCCGAAATCAAGCCTAACCAAACCGGGTATCTCAAGGTCTCGCCGCTCCATGAAATCTTTTATCAAATGGGCGGCAACCCCAAGGGCAAAACGGTGATGTATCTCCACGGCGGGCCCGGCGGGGAATGCTCGCTCCATGATTTCCGCTATTTCAACCCCCAAAAGTTCAACGTCGTTCTGCACGACCAGCGCGGGGCGGGTCGAAGCAAGCCTTATGGCGAGATCCGGGAAAACACGACCCGGAATCTGGTGGAAGATATCGAGACATTGAGGAAGCATCTGCGGCTGGAGCGGGTTATTTTCTTCGGCGGGTCGTGGGGCACCACGCTGGCCCTGGCCTATGCCGAGACGTATCCCCGGAACGTCGACGGGATCGTCCTGCGCGGCGTTTTCACGGCCACCCGGTCGGAGATCGACCATTACTATCACGGCGGAGCGGCCAAATTCTTCCCGGAGGTCCACCGGGAGCTTGCCGCTTCTCTGGACCATCCGGACAAGAACGATTACCCGGCCCAACTGCTGGCCAAGCTGATTTCGACCGACCCGGCCGTCCGCGACCGTTATGCCCGGATCTGGCTGAGGTATGAGGGCGGGATTGCCTTTCTGGACAAAGCGGACGATAAGATCGAGGCCTTCCTACGCGAATACAATCCTTACGCCTTCGCCCTGATGGAGAACTACTACATGGCCAACGGCTGTTTCCTGGAGGAAGGCCGGCTTCTCAAAAACGCGGACAGGCTGGCCGACATCCCGGTGGTCATCATCAACGGCCGCTATGACATGATCTGCCCGCCGGCCGCGGCCTATCAATTGCACCGGCTGTTGGCCAAATCGACGCTGATCATTGTCCCCAGCGCCGGACATACGGCCGGCGAGCCGGGCATCCAGGCGGAGCTGGTCAAAGCCATGCGCCGCTTCGAGGATTGAGAATAAACTCCGGCCATTATTGGTCATTGGCCGGATTGACCCGTTCGCCGACGCTAAGCCCCGCCTTTCAAGGCGGGGACGAGAAGCGAGGCTCAGGGTTAACCCTGAGCAAGC